>SCPY01000245.1 GCA_004299495.1 bacterium
CTCCGCTATATTTGAAAATGATATCTGGAAGGAGTATACCAGCCGCTGTATTGCCTGCGGCAGGTGCACCGCGAGCTGTCCTACCTGCAGCTGCTTTACCGTGCAGGATATACTTAGCGACGATAAGGCGGCAGGAGAAAGGAAAAGGATATGGTCATCCTGCATGGTAAAAAAATTCGGCCTCCTGGCTGGCAATCACGATTTTAGGGCAAAGGAAGGGGACAGGCTGCGTTACAGGGTCTTGCATAAGATTTATGATTTCAGGAAAAAACAGGGCTTAGATATGTGCGTGGGTTGCGGCAGATGCGATGATATTTGCCCGGAGTATATCAGTATGCTAAAATGCGTTGAGAAGATAAATCAGATTACGAAAGGGGTTGAGGCAAATGGATAATCTGTATTTGCCTCAACCGGCCAAGGTTTTAGAAATAAGAAAGCATACGGCTACGGAATGGTCGTTTCTGCTGGATTATAAGGCAGAAGCGGCTCCGGGAAAGTTTGTGATGGTTTCTCTCCCTCTTGCCGGTGAGGCGCCGATTTCTATCAGTGGATTTGAGGCAAGGGGGATTGAGCTAACCATAAGAAATGTGGGCCAGGTTACCTCGCGTGTCTTTAAGCTTAATCCCGGGGATACGCTCTATTTGCGGGGGCCGTACGGCAATTGTTTTCCCCTGGAGCAATTGAAGGATAAGCACCTCCTGATTATCTCCGGAGGTTCGGCTTTGGCGGCGGTCAAGCCGGTCATCGAGCACTATGCCCGCGGGCATAGCGCTATACTGAGAAGATTAGACGTTTTAGCCGGATTTAGGTCTCCAAGGCATATACTTTTCCGCCAGGAGATAGGCCGCTGGAATAAATCCCATAGAAGCAATAAATACATATCCGTAGAAGTTACCGTGGATAATGACGAAGACTATGCCTGGCTGGGCAGTATCGGCTTTGTAATAAATTTTATTAAGAATGTAAAGGACATCGGAGAAAATACCACTGCCCTGGTGGTAGGCCCGCCTTTAATGATGAAGAACTCGGTCCGAGAGCTCTTGGCTTGCAGCGTAAAAGAGGAGAATATCTGGCTTTCTTTTGAGCGGCATATGAAATGTGGGGTGGGTAAGTGCGGCCACTGCCGCATACGCGATAAATATGTTTGTATTGACGGCCCGGTGTTTAGTTATACAGAAGCAAGGGAATTGATAGATTAGAGGAGGCAGCTATGTATTTAGAATCGGTAAACGTAATCTCCCAGGCGGCAAGGATGAAGGTAGAGTATCTGAAGAGGTCAGTTTTGTCTTATCTGGTGGCCAGCATTTTGGCCGGCGCGTATATCGGAATCGGCATAGTCCTGATATTTGCCATAGGCGCGCCGCTCTCAGAGGCCGCATCCCCGGTGGTAAAAACCATTATGGGCCTTGCTTTTGGCATTGCTTTAACCCTGGTGGTCTTTGCCGGAGCCGAGCTCTTTACCGGTAACAATATGTTTATGACTATCGGGCTTTTTAGGAAAGAGGTATCCCTGTCAGAACTTTTAAAGGTCTGGGGATTTTCCTGGGCGGGAAATCTCTTGGGTTCTCTTTTATTGGCATACCTCGTAGTGCATTCGGGAGCAATCGCTCACGCGGGCGCTTTTATTGAGAAGGTTTCATCAACAAAGATGAATCTGGGCGCGATGCAGTTATTCTTACGCGCTATCCTCTGCAACTGGCTGGTGTGCCTGGCCATCTGGACCTCTTCTCGGGCAAAAAGCGACAGCACAAAATGCATCCTGATATTTTGGTGTTTGTTTGCCTTTATTACCTGTAGTTATGAGCACAGCATCGCGAATATGACGCTTTTGGGTATGTCTTTATTCGCCCCGCATGCCCAGGCCGTGTCCTGGTTAGGATTCTTCAGAAACTTATTCTATGTAACTTTAGGAAATATTGTAGGAGGGGCGTTTTTCGTGGGGGCGCTCTACTGTATGGCTACCTATAAGGAAAAGAGTTAATAAGTGTATAATACCAAGAAGATAATTAAAAACGCCTTCCGCGTTTCCAAGGTGAGGGGCGAAACCGTCATACGCCTAAGGGTCCCCGGCGGGCATCTTGAGGCCAAATACCTGGATGTTATCAGGGATTTAGCCCAGAAATTCGGCAACGGCACCGTGCATCTGACTGCCCGCCAGGGCTATGAAATTCCCGGGGTTAAGCTTTCCGAAATGGAAAAAGTCCGGGAATATATGCGGCAGATGATTTACGAAATTGAGAAAGAGAGCAATGTCATTCTGGAGGAGCCGCAAAACGGCTATCCGGCCGCCGGCACCAGGAATGTTTCTGCCTGTATCGGCAACCGGGCCTGTCAGTTTTCCAACTCCGACACCACGCTCCTGGCCCAGAAAATAGAGGGGGTGATCTACCCCAACAATTATCACCTTAAAGTAGCCATTACCGGCTGTCCCAATGATTGTATTAAGGCGCATATGAATGATATGGGAATAATTGCCACGGCAGCCCCCGGCTATAATAAAGAGGCCTGCATACTCTGCGAGGCATGCGTAGATAACTGCAAGGCAAGGGTTAGCAACGCCCTGAAAGTAGAGAATTACAGGATAGTGCGCGATGAGGAATATTGTATTAAATGCGGCGAGTGCGTCCTGAAGTGCCCTACTCAGGCCGCCTATCGCGAGAAATTACTTTACCGCGTCATTATTGGGGGGAGGACAGGTAAAAGGAATCCCCGTCTGGCTGTTTCCTTTATTGAGGACGCCAGCGAAGAGATAG
>SCPY01000246.1 GCA_004299495.1 bacterium
AGCTTGCCCATCACCTCTTTGCCCTGGCCGGCCATCAGCTTTTCATAGAAGTCGTTGAGCATGGCAAAAAGCTTTTTGTGCTGGTCGTCTATTTCCTTTACCTCAACCGAGTTTTCCAATGTCCATGTAATATACGCCATTTTATCTCCTCCTTTTTTAAAATAGTTTACACTACCACCGGCATGCCGTCATACAACCTAAAACGCTCAAGAAAATTTAAGCGTTTCTTCTGGCATCTCCTTGTTTTCCTCAATAATTTACGCGCGTAACGCCTCATTCTCACCCCCCTCTCTATGCCTTTGCCTCATTGTTATACCGGTATTCCCTGATATACACAGCCCTTCGCTGGCAGCAGTTTTCTACCGGCGAAATCATAATCGTGCCCTTATACAGGCGGTCCTGCCTCTGTATAGTAAAAAACATAATCCCGCCCCTGCTTCTTAACGCCATGAGCTTATGATTGTGAGTATAGTTATTCATAGGGATCCTCAAGCCTTTAAGCTTTTGGTTCCTCAGGTTTAGGCTGGGCCTTAAGCTGGGAAATTGCCTCAAGCATCCGCTCCTTAAGCTGTTGGTCGTCTTTTACGCCCACCGCGTTCATCTTAGTCCTGACCAGAATCTCAGCCATATCCTGGATAATCTGGGAACGCGAAAGGCACTTTCCGGTTGAAAACATCGCGTCCTTCTCAAGCTTATCCATAAACTCCAACTCTTCTCTGGTTAAGAATGTAACTACCCTGTGCGTCAGGATGATTTGTTTTTTCATTTCCACTTCCCTCCCTCTCTTACTCTTAAAACAGCTTTTCCGGGGCCGCGCCTCACGGGAGGCCCCGGGTCAAGCCATCCTTACCGTGGCTGGTGGGTAAAACAAAAATGCCCTAAAGGCGTTCATAGAACCATTAGGGCGTACAAAAAAACCTCAAAAAGGCTTTTTTGAGGTTTACGTTTACCACTGGCAGCCCCACTATCCCCGATTTCTATTTAAGGATTGGTGGCTTTGCGCCCCAAGGTTACCCTTAGTTTGCCTTTTTCATATGGCACTGCATTTACAAATTATCAAAGGTCAAATTGCTACTATATATATACCACAAGAATTATGGTTTGTCAAGGGTACGCGATAATTTTATTTCTTGGGCGCGCAAGCGAATAAACAGGTATGGCAGGATAAACTTTATAAACCTTAAGGTATCGCTGATGGGATTTATCTGGCTGCCGCTGTTTTCATACACTGAACTCACCGGGATACTGATTATCCGCCCCCCTTCCCGGCCGCACTTTATAATCATCTCAGACTCCACCTCAAATCTGTCGCTTCTTAAATCAAGCTTTTTAAGCAGGCCGCCATTTATCAGGCGGAACCCGTTTTGAGTATCCGGAATGTCCTGATTACAAATGAATGAGATCAATCCGGACATTATTCTATTGGTGATACGCCTGGCAAAAGGCATACCCGAAGGACAGTTCATTCTGTTGCCTATAATCATCCCTGCCTGAGGATACGCTCCCTGTGCTTTGAGAAAACCCATAATATCCGCCGGCAAATGCTGTCCGTCTCCGTCCAGGGTAATGATAGGGTCGTAACCTTCGGATAGCGCGCGGGCAAAACCCCTTCTCAGGCTTGCCCCCTTGCCCAGGTTTGCCTTATTTCTTAACACAAACGCT
>SCPY01000247.1 GCA_004299495.1 bacterium
GCTCAATGTCCCTTGCCGCTGCCTGAAGCTGTTCTTTGAGTCCGGAATTGGCAAGGCTAAGCTCTCCTATCAATGCCCTGTCTTTATCAGAATCGTTTTTAAATTCTTCAGCTCTATCCATTAAAATACTCTTTTCAAGAACTGAGATTTTCTTAAAATTTTTGAAGATAAGCGGCAGATTTGCTTTTATAAAATCTACACTTTGGCATTCTAATAGTTTTGTGAAAAGAAGCGGAGAAATATCATAGATGTTGTTTTCTTTTCCTGTAAAATACCCCTTGCCGTATAATGCCTCACCTAACTGCATCGGGAAATGTTTTGCAATTAGAAGCAGCCTGTTTCTTTCGGAAAAATACCTGGCTGATTCAGCGCTGCTGGTTCCCCTAAAATAATGTTTCGCTATACTCTTAGGAACATATAAAACCTTCCAGCCTTTCCTGGAGCACCTCAAACACATATCTATATCTTCCAAATACATAACAAAATCTTCATCAAAAGGCCCTACCTCATCCAGGCAAGATTTTCTAAAGAGAATCGCTGCCCCGCACAGGCTCCGAACTTCTTCTATATGCTCATACTGACCTTTATCTTCATGCCTGAAACCTCTGTCTCCCCAATAAAAATCAGGATATTCTTCATGGCCCGCGCTATGAATCCTTCCGTCCCTTAATAATATCTTTCCTCCGGCTACGCCTGAGCGTTTTTCTACATGCATAACATTTATCAACTCTGCCAGCCATTTTCTATGAACCTGTATGTCGTTATTAACAAAGGCTATGAAATCTCCTTTGGCTTTCTTTGCCCCTAAATTGTTTGCTCTGGCATAATTATTTATGTCATTTTTCAGTATGCTAACTTTTAGAAAATTCTTTTCAACAAATTCTACAGAATCATCCTCCGAACAATTGTCTACCATTATGATTTCTATCCTATCTTTAGGATAGTTAAGCTTGAAGAGCGAACCGAAACATCCCTTCAAATATTTATAGCCATTATAATTCGCCACAACTATACTTACCAATGGGGCAGTCTTTTTCATTTTATCTAGCTCCCCATCGCCATTTATGTTCCAGGAATACAGTTCCATGGTCCTGCCTGTCAAAAGCTATTTTTAGCGGATAAACTCTATGGTGGTACATCATAAATTTATTTCCTGAAAAATCCCAGACTCCAATAGAAACATGATACAGTCCGGGCAATAATGAAAGCCTTGGAAAAAATATATTATGGCATTTTCTCCTGCCTAAAGATACGACTACTCCCTGACAATATACTCCGTCATCTCTATAAATCCCGAGCCATAGACACAAATTTTTATTGAAGAATCGAGCATCGGCGAAACCGACAGCAAAGCCAACGTTATCATTTGTCATAAAAACATCTTTGCTGCTTCCATCGCGGCCTGAAATTTTTATATATTCTAATTTAATATTATCCGCGTCTCTCATTTGCCCGGATTTATTCATTAATAAATCCGGATTAACGTTTAGTTTATTTTTTTTGCCTGAAAAAAAACGGCCAAATCTTTGTCCTACGCTCTCAGCCTTAACTCTAAAAGGCATGTTCAAAAGTTCTTTTCTATTATTGCCGGCGCCGGTGATTGTTAATTCATAATAGCCGTAATGATAGTCATATGCCAAGGTTTCATTTTTATCCCAGATAGCTATGGATAGCTTATACTCTCCCGGCGCCAGTAATAAACTGCGATAATCTAACATAAAATACCCTTTACCTGGGCTTAACTTTGGTATCGTATGCCTATCGAAGATGGTGTTCGGACCATAACAGTACACTCCGTCATTTCTAAATATAGCAATTCCGAAATGCGGATTTTCTACTTTAAATCTTATGGTAAAAGATACCCTTATCTTTAAATTATCCAGCGTGTTTATTTTATTAGTCCTGCAACCAAACCTGTTTATAAATTCTACGGAGTCTATTACGACTTCTTTGCTGCCGAATTTCTTGCCCCAATCCGCTATGTTATCCGCCCATTTCTTGGTATCCGTAACCAAATCCGCGCTTTTATTTATAGGGCCGACAGAAAACTTTTCAGTATTCAGCAAAAGCCTATATTTACCAATGCCTTCTTCCGGAGACCCAAAAAACAGCAATTTACCGTGGTCAATAAGGGCGACTTTATCACAAAGCCTTCCCAGCAAATCCAGGCTTTGCGAGGTAATAACTATGGTTTTTCCCTGTCGCTTGAAATCCAAGAGGCGCTGGAAACATTTATTTTGAAAAAGAGCATCCCCTACCGCCAGGATTTCGTCTATAACTAAAATATCAAAATCCAAAGCCGTTACTACGCTGAATCCCAGGCGCAGGCGCATCCCTTGCGAATAGCTGCCCAGCGGCATATCAATAAAATCGCCCAATTCGGAAAACTCAATTATAAAACTTATCTTATCATTAAGCTCTTTTTTGCCGGCGCCCAATATCGCGCCATTAAGAAAAATATTTTCCCTTCCGGTAAGCTCATCCTGAAAACCAACGCCTAAGCTGAATAATCCCAGGATCTTTCCTTTCCTTATCACGCTGCCTTCCGTAGGCGACAGGGTGCCGGAAATAATATTTAAGAGTGAGGTCTTGCCTGCTCCGTTTCGGCCGATAATACCAACCATCTCTCTTTCTTTGACTTCAAAATTTATATCTTTTAAAGCCCAGAAATCTCCGCAGGCGGATGCGCCCCTGAGGGGGTATTTCTTGCCTACGCCGCTCAATTGCAAGGATGCCTTTACCTGCGAACTGGCTTTCTCCTGTCCGGTATCAGTAGGATATGTAATCATTGATAATATTTTTGTTTCTTTTATAAAGACGAGACCCTACTAACAGGTTCAGCAAGGCAAATATGACGGGGATTGCAATGAGGCTGAACATGCCGGTGTCTTGCTCTATAGTCTTATAAAAATCCTTTAAGATAACCGCTCTATACATATTCACCATGCCTACAAAAGGATTGCTGATGTATAACTTAAAGAAACCAGCGGAAAAGGAAGCTTTAATTAAACTGAGCGAGTAGAAAGCGGGCGTTAAATAGACAATAAGCATCATTAGCGAATCTACTATATATTTTATGTCTCTGAACTTCACATAAATAATGGAAAAAAATACTGCCAGGCCCAGGATTATGCTGATATGTAAAATTAACACCGCAGGTAAAAATAAAACAAATGCGGGCAGGCCTTTTAGGATTAAAAACGATGTAACCAGCACTATAAACAAAGACGGTAAAAATATAACTGTCTTGGCCAAAACTATAGAAACAGGTATAAAGTAATGCGGGAAGCTGGCCTCCTTGATTAAATTCCTGCTGTCAACCAGGCAGGTAACTGAAGCGCCGAC
>SCPY01000248.1 GCA_004299495.1 bacterium
CCCGGAATACCGGCAAGAATTCCTCCCCTAATCTGCGGCATTGTTACCAGTTTATTCCTATATATATACGCCAGCATAAAAACTGCATTACCCGGGAAGCTGTTCCATATATCTTTACCCTTAACAGCCGGCGAGCTCGCCGTAGAGCCGCTCTGCGCGCTTGAGGCAAGAGAAGCAATTATTTCATTGAACTGTTCGCGCAAACTGCGTACCTTTTTTAGCGCTTCCCGGCGCGATTTCTTAACGTTATTCTTGCCTGTTACTGCGAAGAGCCGATCCCAAGGGCGCTTTTCGTCCCGAAGATTTCTTTCAAGTGCGGTTAATTCTGTAATAAAAACTCTGAGCAAAGGCAGCAATCTTACGGAATCAACAAACTCTGCTTTCTGTAACTGCTTCAACCTCGGACCACTAAGAACATCAAGAACATTCTCTATTTCCTTATTCCCAAGCGAGCTCCAGAAAGCGTTTCTCTCTTGCATTTTAAACCAGATGCCCCGACTCATATTGTTCGCGCGTACAATTAGCTTGAGTCCGGTTTCCAATCTCTTTAATAGCTCATCAATCGTAAAGAAGTTTCCGGCGGGGCGGCGGTTTAATTGAGTTGGCCCATCCACCCCTAACCTCTTAAGCCATTTTCCAAAATCCTTAGGATTTATGCCAAATAAGCGGGCCGTCTCTTTCTTAGACCATCCTTTTTTATCAAGGCGCCTGAGCGCTTCCTGTTTAAATTCTGCCAAAACATCCAAAGACTCCATCAAATCCCAAAGACTGATTCTTTTATCAGGCAAGGTATATTTTATCTCTTGTTTAAATCTATTCAGCCGCCACTTATTTTTTATCAATATTCTTAACGCGTCTTCCTTTGAAATTGGAATTATTCTTTCTGAAGAAGAAACAGGGCCACTAATCGGCGAGGAACTCCCGCTGCTGATGAGCCTGTTAAAGAACTGCTCAGCCATAGGGTTTTTTAATTGCCTTGAAATTTCGGCAAACATTCGGAAACCAAGCCTGGCGGCCTCATTAATAGCTCTCTCTCTGCCTGGCTGTTGACTCAATATAGATTCCTGAACATCATAAGGAATGCTGTAATTTTTAAGTATCTGTTTTATATTATTCTCAAACCACGCTTCGGCATGCGGAACAACTTTTTGCGCCAAAAACTGCGCGCGAATCCATTCCCAAAAATAAAAGAACTGCTTTAGCGCCTGGCTGTGTGTGGAGAATTCATCAAAGTTTTCAACGTGCTGGTCTGCGGTAAGCAACAGATAAGCCATAAACCTGCTTGCCCAGAAAACGAACGCTTGCCTAGCTCTTTTCTCCTGACTACTACCTACATATCTGCTAAATTCCTTCTCCGCGCGCTTCATAAATACCCCTAATAAAGCGGTAAAAATAGACAATCGGGAGCCAGGCGGTATTCCCGCGTTTAGCAACGAAATCCATAAGGAATCCTCGTTAATCTCGTTAAATAAGAATAAACCTTTCAAGCATTCAACAGTTATCCGCATGGATAACTGTTTAGCCTGGTCAACAGGATAAGTTTTTAGATATTCACTCACAGCTCCCGCTTTGTAAAAATGTCCTCTGTTATTTTCAGAAACGCCCCGCTTGATAAGCTCCATTGCGCCGTCCCATTGTTGCTGGGCCAACTCAGACAACCGATACCGGACTTCCGGTTCGCTGAGAATATCTTCGGGCAATTGCTTAATGTAATCGGCGGTTTCTTTCACGGAATCAACAAGCCTGTCACCGCTGACTCCGAGCTCGTTAGAACCTGGCCAGCGCGCATACCCTTTCGTTTCAATAATCCGCGCGGCAAATTTTTTAAGCTGCGCGAGGATTGAGTCAAGTTCATTTTTATCTACCGGAGAGCTTGAATGAGCAGGCGGCTCCTGGCCTTTGGCGCCTCGCAGGTTGTCGCCGCTATCCGGCGCTCCATCTTCCGATATATCAAGCGGCAGGCGCTCTTTCGCCTTAGGATCCCCTAAGATATCAAGCGAGCCGTCCTCTTTTATCCTGACGCTTACTTCATAGAGCTTTTCCAGCCAATGCTCAAGAATCTTTAATGCTTTTTCCTCGCCAAAATTACCCTTAAGCGCGTTAAAAAGGCCGGCAAGCCAAAACTTTCCCTTTTGCGGAATGTAGTTACCGATGAATAAATCCTTGATCTTTTGCCAGTCTTGCGGCTCAAAGATTTTGCGGATTTCATCGCGCATCACAAGAAATAAGACAATCCGCCTATATGTTAGGTATTTGTCAAAACCGAGTTCCTTGAGTTTTTCTTTAAACCGCTTATTTCTTTCCCAGCTTTCATTGGCAAGCTTGTTAACCTGGCTCCAGCGCCGATACCCAGCCTCTAAATCTATTTTCACAAGGTTGCTGCGTTCACCCCAAAGCTCCTCGGCTAATTGTTCAAACGTCTGGCGGCTCTTTTCAGTCAAATCTCCGGAGCGCAGTTCAGCCGTAACGAGCGCAGCCATATATTGGCGCTCATCCTCCAAGCGTGAAGCGCCCGAAGAAATCAATCCGCGAAGAAACAAAAACACCCCTATCCCAATTAAAACCCAAGGAACCGGATGGGCAAATCCAAAACCAAACCACCCAAAGCCAATTCCAAGGCCAATCAGCGCAATTGCCGCAAGACTATGAAGCTCGGCGTCAGGCGGCTCTGCTCCCTTTAGCGGCGAGCTGGAGAGACTGCCGGCGCCCGTCTCTTCTTGCGCAGTGCCTGCGTTAACTATCGGGACACTATGAGACATCTCGGCTGGTTCGCGCTTCCAGGATCTCAAATGCTTCTGCAGGGTAAACAATATTCCTGGAAAATCTTCGGATTGCAGTTTTTTCCTGAAAAATACCTCAACCTCTTCATTAACAGCTTCTCCGAGAGCTTCGTAAGATTCCAATCGCACATTATCAAAGCTGTCATTGGCGCCAACAGAAGGAATATTCATCAAAAGCTCCCTCACCAACCAGGGAGAAATCTCTCCTTTTGCATGTAAATGCCCAATCTCCATTGCGGCTTCAGAACGTATCTTGGAATCATCATGAGTCAGGCTAATAACCGCGCTCTTTAGCCTCCCGTTCTCCTTTAGCGCCCTCTCAAAATACCTGACAGCGCCTTCACTAAGCTCCCCCTTCAAAAGTGCCCGCTCAATGGCGCTATCCAAGCGCGCAGACACTATGGCTTGCAGTCCAGAGTGAGAATTATTATTTTCCGCCGGCGAGCTTGCCGAGCCGCCGCGTTGTTTGATTAATTGACGCAAGGTAGTGATTTCGTTAAGGATAACTTCTCTTAGGCCTGCGAGCCCTTGCGGCAAAACAATAACATCACCCTCAAAGTTATGGATGCGTTCAGCAATCTCATCCCAAAAAGAACTCTTGCTTCTATCTTCCTTTTTAATGAGTTCGGCGATAAGGCGTAAGTATTCCAGGATGCTCTGGGCATTCTTTTCTTGAGATTGATCATTGGGCCCCTTGAGTAACTCATTAAGTAAGCGGTCAAGGCTGCGAAAAATTTTGGCCAGCGAATTAGGATGCCTGAAGCCTGCAAGCTGATTAAGCCACTCCAGAGTCTCAGAGTAAAGCCCGTCATTTCTCAAGGTATCGGGAACACCACGCCTGGCTCCTTGGCGCAGTTTATTAAGCAGACGATCAAGGAACTCACGATCGACAAGAAGCCGTAAGAGCGCCTCGACTGATTTGATGAGCAACTGATTGGCGCGGATTGCGTTATGAGAAGAAAGTAGCAGTCCTGCCATTTGTTTTCCTGCCAGTGTAAACATTTCACGCTTCTCTGCCTCACTCCAACGAACGACATTACCTGCCTGCCGAACGACATCAGGTATGCCGCCAGGGTAGGCCAAGGACAAAAGCAAGGCGGCCTGCGCAAGGGTAAGCCGGCTCAAAAGCTCGCCCGGAACCCCATCAATGTTCTCTTCTTGCAGTGGCGAGCTTGTGGTTCGGTTATGCTCACCAACAGCCTCGAGCTCTTCTTCCAAATCCACATACATTTTTATTTGTTTAATAGTCTTTCTTCCCACCCCTCTCCAGGCTATTAGAGTTTTTCCGCTAAGGATAATTCCGGGATTATCCCGGCGGTGTTGGATTGCCCTAAGAATAGTTTTATAGGGCCTAGCTTTGAGGAATAATATGCTAAGGGCACCTGCTTCTTCTTCACTAATACTGCTAACGTGAAACCTCTTTGTAACTTTGATGTTACCGCCAGTTATGATAAATATTTTAAGATTTAATCCTTGGCGAACTTTTCTTAGTTTTTCCCTAGATTTCATTCCTATCAGCCTCACTCCTTCGTGGGACAGGCCCATACCCTTTCCTATTTTTCTTAAACTCCTCTCTCCTCTTTGATAGTAGCCCGGATTATTCTCTATCTCCTTTACCCTTCTCTCCAGGGCTTCTCTTTCTTCTCCGGTAAGATCATTCAAGAGGCCAACGCCGATAAGGATTCTTTTTATATAGATGGGGTGAAAAGGTAATGTTCTTAGATTATTCAAATCATAAAATATACGTTTATTGCGGATGCCTAAATCTCTGGCCAGGCGGTATAGCCCCCC
>SCPY01000249.1 GCA_004299495.1 bacterium
GCTCTTCCGATCTGGGCATAGATGTGAATAAGACGCGGGATTTGATTAAGATGCTCACCTACTCTGAGTCATTAGTAAAGCGCGTTCCGCTTGCTCTTCCCGAGGCCCTGCAGGCCCCCCAAGAGGCCTTTGATGAGGAAAAATACTGGAAGCCGAATATGGATAAGCGCGGCAACAGCTATTGGCTGGAAGTGAATCTCTACTCCGGCAAGCAAAAGCTGGTGGTTCATTCGTTAGACGGGGACAAGCTTTTAACCCGGGAATACGAGGGAGAGTTGGATGAGGTTATCACCACTTACTGGAAGCCCAGTCGTCATGCGGCAGAGGATTTTGAAGCGGCAGAATACGCTAAGATGGGCGATGTTCCTGGCTATGCGGTAAATAGCAAGGGCGAGCAGATAAAGCATTTTGCAAGCAGCGTAGAGTTTGTCAGCCACTCGGCCGCAGGCGCTTCCGGAGCATCCGTAGATTTACTTGTTCCTCAAGAGATTACCACCACTACCCAATATGAAAACCGGCTGGGTAATCTTGAGGTCAGGTCAATGCGTAACGGCGATAACGTCCTTTTAAGAGATTATACCCTATTCCCCAACAGCCCATACGCGATAGTAAAGGCCTCCGAATTAAAAGACGGTTACCAGACCGGATTCGGCACCGCGAAGTTAGTGACAATTGAGAAAGACGGATCTGAAAGCACCGTTATGGAGCTGGAGGCAGGAAGAGTCATAGGCTATCGTGGATTAAACGCGCTGGTTGAGCGGGAGGATAAGCATCGCAAGGTGGTTGTCCTGAATCTCGAAAACGGCAGGCTTAACTTTGGCGTATATCCGGCCGCTTTCCGGGAAGAAACCACCCCCACCAATCAGATAAAAGAGAAATTGACCGGATACAAAAAAGACGGAGCATTCGCGGCTATAAACAAAGAGGAAAACGTCTACGCTGACGCGCTTAAGCTTGATGCCGGAAAAACCAGTAAATATGCCAAGGGTTATAAAGGGGAATGGGAAAAAGATGCCTTTGAAAGCTCTGTTTTAAAGGACAAGCCGGATTTTACTCAAGGCGAGAGGACATTCATCATTACTAACCACAAGCAGCAATTAACCTGGGCAATAACCAAGAATATATACGGCCACCAGTCTAAGAAAGCGGATTTCTATGATGACGGTTCCCCGCGCAGTATTACAAGGGGAACTTTTGATTACGATTATCTTAACTCCGTCTTGGGAACAGCCAATTATGAGCTTACTACTACGCCTGATGGCAGGGTACTCTTAAGCGTCGGTATTCCGCAGATGGACGATGATAAAATATTCAATGAATTCGGCGGTATAGACGCGGTTAAATTAGAGATAATATCTACGGATGAGAAACCCATGGTTAAAATCAGCAGGCTTCAGAAGGACGGCCTGGGCAGAGAGATTGCCGCCGGAAGCTACGAAAGCGCCATTCGGCTTAGCATACCCAAAGAGATAAACCAGGAATTTATAAATAGCATCTATCCTCAGATAAGCCGGCTGGCTAGAGAAATCCACTCTTTTGATTATAATCTTTATATCTTAAGCGGCGTAAAGGAAGATGATAGGCCTGCCCTGGGTAAATACGGTATTTCTGACAAGACGCTCAGAATAATTGATAAGGACGGTCAGTCATTTATTACCAGCTATACTAACTCCGTAGAATTAGTTGAGAAAAACGGAGGCAGGATAACCTTCTATGTTCAGGAAGGTATTAGCAAGCCGCTTCAGGGAAAAGGGGCGGTATCAAGATACGGCGAGGTCGTTGACCGCTTAAATCAAGCAAAAAGCGAAAACCGGCCGATACTTGATGGCTTACGCATTCCTTTTGTTGTATTAAAGGATAATCGCGGATATGAAGAGCATATATTAAATGGATTTAATAAAGTTAACTCAGCCACCGGCTTTATCGCTAAGGGAGCTAATCCCAGCTACATCGTATTCCCGCAGCGTCCGTCGCCCCATAGCGAGAATACTTCCGATATTCTCCTTTATTTCGCAAAGATTCCAAAGAGCAGCTTTACCTATCAATACAGAGGTTCAGCCAAGGCGGATGATTATGCGCAGCCCACTTGGTGGGCAAGGCATATTGCCTCGTGGC
>SCPY01000250.1 GCA_004299495.1 bacterium
CTGGAATTATTTGAGTTACTAAAACAGGGGCAGCCTCACAGGATTGCCGTCACCTATAGAAAGCAAAAAATAGGCGAAGAATTACGCATCTGGCAGGATGCTAAAAATGCCCAATTGGATATCCTTATAGGCACAAGGCCCGCCGTATTTACTCCAATGTGTAACCTGGGACTCATCATCATAGAGGAAGAAGACGGCTATGGATATAAAGAAGAGCAGGCCCCTTATTATCACGCGCGAGAAGTCGCCCTGATGCGCGCCCAATTAGGGGAACATAAAGTTATCTTGGCGGGAAGAACGCCCACCCTGGAATCATATTACGCGATTAAAACAAAAAAAATGAGATACATCGGCCCGGAGGCCGGCGAAGATGAAAAATCAGAAATCAAAATAGTGGATATGCGCCAATACGGCTTTTCGCGCAAAGGAGCAAGGCCGATTATTTCTCCGGCCTTGGGCGACAGGATACAAAAGGCGCTTACCGCGGGCAAAAAGATAATTATATTCGTAAACCGCAAAGGGTTTGCCGCAAGCGCTTATTGCCCGAAATGCGGCCTGGTATTAACCTGCGAAAAATGCAGCCGCGGATTAGCCTTTTATTCTGAAGAGAAGAAGCTCGTCTGTAATTTATGCGGCCTTACCAAGCCGCTGCCATCAGCCTGCCCGCAGTGCGGCGCGCGCTATATTAAGCATAAAGGTTTTGGGATTGAAAGGATAAAGAGCCAGTTGCATTTGTCTTACCCCCAGGCAAAGATCTGCCGTATTGATAAAGAGCATGATACGCTACCTCCTGACGCCCAGATAATTCTTGCCACAGAAATGATTTTCCATAGGGAGCAGGTACCGGCCGCTGATGTGGTAGCGGCGATAGACTTAGATAAAGCATTACAGATCGTCAACTATCGAGGTAATGAAAAGCTATACTCCCTTGTACATCGGTTAAAGACAATAGTCAGGGATGAGCTTTTGATTCAAACCGCGATGCCGGAGCATTATCAACAGAAGGAATTCATCCATTTTAATATTCAGAAGCTTTTTGACGCGGAGCTGCGGGAAAGGAAAGCCCTAAGCCTTCCGCCATTCGCGCATCTGGCAGCGGTATCTCTGCGGGGAAAAGACTTAGAGCATACTAAGAGAATTGCCTTTGAGGTTTACGAGAAACTTAAGGATAAAGACAGCAAGGTGATGATATTTGAGCCCACAGAAGGCCTGCCGGCAAAACTAAGAGGAAAATACCGCTTTAATATTCTTTTAAAGGCAAAAAATCCCTTTCATTTGAGCGATTTTCTAAGAAAACATCTGGCGGGCATAAGGCATTCCGGGGTTATCTCAACAATAGAAATTGATCCCCAATAGGCGAATATGAACATCGTATTTTTCGGAAGCGGCGGATTCGCGTTAAAGAGTTTGGAAGCCCTGGTTACGGGTGCCCATAAGGTAAACTTGGTAGTTACCCAGCCGGACAAGCCAAAGGGGAGGCATCTGGCGCTTTCATCCACAGAGGTTAAAAGTAAGGCTGAAGCGCTGGGATTAAAAATCATCCAGCCGCAAAATCCCAATTCTCAAGAAGCAATCAATGCCTTAAAGGAAATACCCGCGGATTTATACGTGGTTATTTCCTACGGGCACTTTCTTAAAGAACCGTTATTGCGATTACCCAAACTATATCCTCTCAATGTGCATGCCTCTTTACTGCCTAAATATAGAGGCGCGGCCCCTATTAATTGGGCGATAATTAACGGAGAAAGAGAAACCGGAGTAAGCATAATCAGAATGGTTGAGGCCATGGACGCCGGAGACATTCTTCTGGAAAAAAAAATTCCCATTGATGATAATGACACGGCGGTAACGCTGGAAGAGAAATTAAGCACGCTCGCGGCGGGCGCGCTTACGCGGGCAATACAGTTAATTGAGAAAAAAGCGGAAAAATTCATAAAACAAGATACATCGGCTGTCAGCTTTGCTCCAAAATTAGAAAAGCGCCACGGCGAAATTAACTGGAGCAATGGCGCGGCTGAAATCTCAAGGCAAATCAAGGGCCTAACCACGTGGCCCGGCGCGTATACCTATTACAAGGGTAAACTTCTTAAGCTCTGGAGCGCTGAAGCTCGAAAAGAAAACAGCAAAAACCCCGGTGAGATATTAGAGGCGGGCGCCGGCAGGTTGATTATAGGCACTGCCAGGGGCAGCTTAGAGATTGTAGAATTACAGCTTGAAGGCGGCAGGCGTTTAAGCGCGGCCGCGTTCCTGAGCGGGCATAATCTTGCTCCGGGGAATAAATTTGATAAAGCAGTCAGCTAAAAAATCCTTGCAGGGAAGATTTTCTATGCTATAATTTAGCTTCTATGCCGGAACTAAGAAAAGACCCTATAATCGGACGCTGGGTAATCATTGCCACCGAGCGCTCCAAGAGGCCCGATCAGTTAAAACCAAGCGCCCTGGGGCCCGCTGAAGGCGAGTGCCCGTTCTGCGAGGGGAAGGAAGCGCATACCCCGCCAGAGATATTCGCGATCCGCAAATCCGGAGAAAAAAATAAACCCGGATGGCATGTCCGGGTTGTCCCCAGCATCGCGCCTTTTTTAAGGATTGAGGGGGATTTAGACAGGCGCGGGCACGGCCTCTACGATATAATGAACGGCATCGGCGCCCATGAAGTGCTAGTTGAAACCCCCGCGCATATCGGCAATATCGCCGATTTGGCTCCCGAGCAAATATCGGAGGTGCTTGCCGCCTATAGGGAAAGGCTGATAGACCTAGAGAAGGATTCCCGCTTCAAATATGTACTGGTCTTTAAAAACTACGGCTGGTCGGCCGGAAGCGGCAGAATAAAGCACTCCCGCTCACAGTTGATTGCCACTCCGGTGACTCCCAAGCGGGTGAAGGAAGAGCTGGTGGGAGCGAAGCACTATTATGACTACCATGAACGCTGCATCTTCTGCGACATCATCAGGCAGGAACTTCAGCAAAAGGAAAGAATAGTGCTTGAGCTTGACGGTTTCCTGGCAATAGCCCCCTTTGCCTCAAGGTTTCCTTTTGAGGTTTGGATCTTGCCCAAAAAACATTCCAGCGATTTTACCGACAGCGGCCCCCAGCACAGAATAGACCTGGCTAAAATTCTAAAATTAGTGCTCTTAAAACTAAAGAAGGGGCTTAACGACCCTCCTTATAATTATATCATTCATACCGCGCCTTTCAGGCGCGAAAAACACGGCTACTGGAAAACCATACGCGAAGACTATCATTGGCATATTGAGATAATACCCCGGATAACCAGCGTGGCCGGGTTTGAATGGGGTACCGGTTTTTATATCTGCCCCCTGCCTCCGGAAGAAGCGGCGGGATTCTTGCGGGGAATAGAACCATAAATGGCTGAATTAAGAAAAGACCCGATTGTGGGAAGATGGGTAATTATTGATACCGACCATCCCAGCGGCCCTCAGGATTTTGAAAAGGAGGAGCTCGCGTTTCGCGGCGGAGACTGCCCTTTTTGCTACGGGAATGAAGCGCTAACCCCGCCTGAAATTGAAGTCATCAGGGACCCGAATACGCCGGCGAATAAACCCGGATGGCAGGTTCGCGCCATCGCCAACAAATTCCCCGCCCTGCAGATTGAAGGAGATATTGAAAGGCGGGGGCTGGGCCTCTATGATATGTCTAACGGCACCGGCGCACACGAAATCATTATCCAGACCCCCTACCACCATAAAGAACTATCCGACCTTGAGGATTATGAGGTTGAGAATGTCATCCGGATGTACTGCCGCAGGATGAGCGATTTATATAAAGATACGCGCTTTAAATACATCCTGCTTTTTAAAAATCACGGGCCGTCCGCCGGGGCATCATTAGAGCATCCTCATACCCAGCTTATCGCCCTGCCGATGATCCCAAAAAATGTCCAGGAAGAGCTGGACGGAGCGTTTGCCTACTTCGCCTACCGCGAACGCTGCGTCTTTTGCGATATAAACCGGCAGGAGCTGCAGGAAAAAGAAAGAATAATTTTTGACGGAAAATATTTTCTTGTTTTCTGCCCTTACGTATCAAGGCTTCCTTTTGAGATTTGGATAGTGCCCAAGAAACATCAGGATGCCTTTTGCCAGATGAATAATGAGCAGATACAGGAATTAGCCAGGACGCTTAAAAGCACCCTGCAGCGTATTAATGAGGTATTGAATCATCCGGCATACAATTTTATCGTGCATACCTCTCCTATAAACGTAGAGCATAAAGAAGGTTACCACTGGCATATTGAGATAATACCAAAGCTTACCCGGGTGGCAGGATTTGAATGGGGTACGGGATTTTATATTGTCCCCACGCCTCCGGAGTTAGCGGCAAAACACTTAAAACAGTAAAAGGAGGAAATAAAATGGCAGTAAAAGTCGGCATTAACGGTTTTGGCAGGATTGGCAAGCTCGCGCTTAAGGCCGGGCTAAAGCTAAAGGACCTGGAGTTTGTGGCGGTAAACGACCTGACAAACACCCAGACTCTCGCGCACTTATTTAAATATGATTCTACCTTCGGGAGGTTTGACGGAGAGGTGAGCGCGAAGGAAGACTCCATAAGCATAAACGGAAAAGAAATAAAGGTCTTTTGCCAGAAAGACCCGGGGCTGATTCCCTGGAAGGATATGGGCGTTCAGATAGTTATAGAATCCACCGGCAGGTTCACCGAGGCGGAAAAAGCAAAGGCGCATATGTCCGGCGGCACAGTGAAGAAAGTGGTGATAAGCGCGCCCGCGAAGGGGGACGACGGCACCTTTTGTATGGGGGTAAATGAAGACGGCTATGATCCAAAAAAACATAACATCATCTCAAACGCATCATGCACCACCAACTGCCTTGCCCCGGTTTCCAAAGTGCTTCTGGATAACTTCGGAATAAGGCGCGGCTATATGACCACGGTGCATTCCTACACCAACGACCAGGTAACCCTGGATTTTCCGCACAGCGACCTGCGCAGGGCCCGTACCGCCGCCCAGAATATGATCATTACCAAAACCGGAGCGGCCGCGGCAATCGGCGCGGTGATCCCCGCGTTAAAAGGGAAAATGGATGGTGTGGCCATAAGGGTTCCTACTTCTAACGTGTCTCTGCTTGTTTTGAACGCGGAGTTGGATAAAAAGGCGACAGCGGAGGAGATAAACGAGGCATTCAAGAAAGCCGCCTCAAGCGAAAGAATGAAAAAGGTTTTCGCGGTAACGGATGAACCGCTGGTGTCGCGCGATTTTAACGGATGTGATAAATCCGCTACCATTGACGCGCAGTCAACCAAGGTCATTGACGGAAACCTCGCCACGGTTTTTGCCTGGTACGATAACGAATGGGGCTATAGCTGCAGGATAGCCGATCTGATTGAGTATATCGCTAAAAAGGGGATTTAAAAGCAATCACAAAATACACCTCTAAGTAAAATGAACAAATTAACCTTAAAAGATGCTGATCTGAAAGGGAAGAATGTCTTAGTCCGCTGCGACTTTAATGTCCCGCAGGACGACGGACTTAATATCACAGACGATACGCGTATCCGCGCTTCGCTTCCCACAATAAAATATATCCTGGGCAAAAACCCAAAAAAGCTTATCTTAATGAGCCATCTGGGGAGGCCGGACGGTAAGGCGGTGGCAAAATACAGCCTTAAGCCGGTGGCCCAAAGGTTAAGAGAGCTTTTGGGTGAAGAGGTGAGGATGTTGAGCGATTGCGCCGGTGAGCCCATCCGGAAAGAAATAGAGAT
>SCPY01000020.1 GCA_004299495.1 bacterium
GGCGCAGGCGGTGGCAGCGCATCCGGTCTGCACCACCAGCACGTCATTTTTAAGCAATTCCTTTACCAGCTTGATATGGGTTTCTCCGCTTTGCATCTTGGGATTATCGCAACCGACCACTCCGGCAATGCCGCGGATCCTGCCCATAATTATCCCGTCATTTAACGGCCTGTAGGTAAAGCGGGTCTTGCCGCCTAACATATCAAAGATATATTCGGTGGTAAACCCGGGAACCAGGCCCTCCGACTGCTTAGGGATATGCACCTTGGCCGGTGTACGGTTAGAAAAATTCTCTACTGCCGAACGCAAGATATTCTTGGCAATCTCATAGCCCTTTTCTTCTTCGAACTCAACATATTCCGTGCCGGGAAAGTGCGCTCTGGGGTTAGTTGAAATTACCTTGGTATGAAAACAGCTGGCGATATTCGGCAGGGACGGTAAAACACACTGCAAATCCACAATCAACATCTCTATCGCGCCGGTTATCAAAGCCAGTTCCTGCTGTAAGAAATTTCCCGCGACCGGCACTCCCCTGCGGATCAAAACCTCCAAGGC
The DNA here is from genome assembly GCA_004299495.1 of bacterium. GTDB lineage: Bacteria > Omnitrophota > Gorgyraeia > Gygaellales > UBA12090 > SCPY01. Next base: position 556 of record SCPY01000020.1, read on the forward strand.
AGTACAGCAGACTCCGGCGACATTTATGCCGTTTGCCCCTTTTGCCTTGGCTAATTTCAAGAGCTCTGCATCCTGGCTTGCCTGAGCAATCATATCCGACAAAACCGGAACGTGGCCGTGCACCAGGACATTTACCTGATCCTCTTTTAATACCCCTAAGTTTGCCTTTGATTCCAGAGGCCGGGGAGAATGAAATAGGATATCCGATAGCTCGGTGGCAACCATTGAACCGCCCCAGCCGTCTCCCAGGGCAACGCGCAGGCCATGGCGCATAAGCGAGCGGTAATCATTATCCACGCCCATATTGGTCCTGGCCATGGCTTCAACAATCTCACGGTCAATGCCGCGCGGCATCACCCCCAGCTTTCGCCAGAGCTCTTTTTGTTTTTTGGGCGCCCGCTGGATCAACGCCAGTTCTCCTTCTTGCTGGCCGTATTCGGCAAAAATTTTATCGGCTAACTCCAGGGCGATTTCCTGGGTATTTTTACCCTCAATCTTTACCCCGTATTCCTGGGCTACCACGCGCAGCTTTTCTTCATCGTTGATTTGATAACCCGGGGCCTTACCTTGCGCGGTAAGCTTAAAGGCCTTGGTAATTTCCCGGCCATGGTCATTGTGGCATCCGGCGCCCGCGGTGATATGGCGAAGGAGATTACGGCTTGAAATCACGTCAGCGTCCGCTCCGCAAACACCCACCTTTGGCCCGTCAGGGTTAAAGGGGTCAATCCTGCAGGGGCCTAAGTTGCAGTTTTTACAACAAATGCCTAAAGTCCCGAAACCGCAATGCGGCTCCTGGAGCAACTCTCTGTCCCAGATAGTCTGTATGTTTAAATCCTCGGCCACCTGGCGCATCTCTTTGGTCGCGGCGTCTCCGGAAAATTTATTTTCTGCCATTTTTATCCTCCTTACCCGTCTTAAGACAGGTTAGAAATTTTCTCATATACAGCATCAAATTCTTTGCGAGAGTTTACATCAAAAATAAATCTGCCCCTTGCCTCCTCCAAAGCCCTGTTAAGGCTGATAGTGCCGATCAGGCCTTCGTTAAGGGCAGCCCTCAGAAAATCTATGTCAGACTGGCCCTTAATTTTATTTCCGATAAAAAATATCTTTGCTATCCCCAGGCCTTTGGCTAATTCTTGAATATGCCTTGCCGTCTCAACGCTCATCTTTGAGGGCTCGGTTACGATCAAGAATGTGTCTACCCCCCTGGCGGTTGCCCGGCCAAGATGCTCGGAGCCTGCCGCCATATCCAAGACTACAACCTCGTCTTCCTTTAAAACCAAATGCCCGATCAAGGAACGCACAAAGGTATTTTCCGGGCAAAGGCATCCGCCTTGCGGCTTGTTTACCTTGCCCATTACAATCAAACGCACTCCTTTATCCTGAGGGCAGAATTTCTCGGGGATATCGCCTACCTGAGGATTGATCTTAAAAAATCCCTGCGGCCTGGAAGGGTCAGACTCGGTACGCTCCGCGATTAAGCTCTTCATCTCGCAGATGGGCTTAACTTGCGCGTATTGAGGGAAATCTAAGGATAGCCCTAAACTGATATCCGGATCACAGTCAACCGCGATTACGGATTTTTTCTTCTCTACAAGAAGCTTTATTAGGCCCGCGGCAATCGTGGTTTTTCCCGAACCACCCTTGCCTGTAACGGCAATTTTCATTTAATGAGCACGCGGCTTATGGAGCGAATAAAATGAGCGAGCATAAGCCGCTGTGCGAATTATCCCGCCGAGTATGCCGGAATTCTCTTGCGATAATTTCGGCATGGTTTACGAGGCGGGATGATTAATACAACTTATGGAACGAAGTGAACATAAAGTGTAGGCCGTAAGGCCGTCTGCGAATTATACAACTTATTTTACAACCCGGAGGCGTCTAAGACCTTCGGCACTAATTTATCCCAGCCAATGGGCATAATATGCACGCCCTGGCACATCGGGCTTAATTCTTTAATCAGCCGGGCGGCGATTTCAATGGACTTCTGCTGCTTATCCTTGGTTTCTTGCATCTCTTTAATCAGATTATCCGGCACGAATATGCCGGCGACATTCTCATTCATATACTTTGCCATACCCGCCGACTTTAACAAAACAATACCCGCTAAAATCGTGGTTTTTAAATGCTTTATCTTGGATAAGAAATTCTCAAAGGTTTTGATATCGTAAACCGCCTGGGTCTGGAAAAACTCCGCTCCAGCTTCAATCTTTTTCTCCATCTTCATAATCTGCGGCTCAAGCGGCTCAGCCCCCGGATTAACCACCGCTCCGATGCAGAACTTCGGAAGCGCGCCCTCTAATTTTTTGCCGGCCATATCCACGCCCTGCTCTAAGCCGCGGATGGCCTGAATAAGCTGTACCGAATCCAGGTCAAACACCGGCTTTGCCTGAGGATGGTCGCCTAATTTAGGATGGTCTCCGGTTAAAGCCAGGACATTTTCAATGCCAAAGTTTGCCGCTGACAAAAGGTCGGATTGCAAAGCAAGGCGGTTCCTGTCGCGGCAGGTGAGTTGATATACCGGCTCAAGGCCTTTTTCTTTTAACCTGATGGATACCGCAAGAGACCCCAGGCGCATCACCGAGCTCTGTAAATCCGTAACATTAATCGCGTCCACCCTCCCACGCACAAGCTCAGCGTCCTCTAAAAGATGCGCCGCTTCTACGCCTTTAGGCGGGCCGACCTCGGAAGTTAGCAGAAATTTTCCGGTTTTTATTTTTTCTTTAAAGTTCATTTAATTTTCAGCTTTGCCGCCTCGATAAGATTACGCATCAGCATAGTTACCGTTAAGGGGCCGACCCCTCCGGGAACCGGAGTAATCCAGGAAGCGCGCTTTGCCGCCTCTTCAAACTCCACATCTCCGACAATCTTGTCGCCAAGCTTATTTATCCCCACATCCACCACAATCGCGCCTTCCTTAATCCAGCTTCCCTTGATAAGATGCGCCCGGCCCACTGCCACAACCAGGACCTCCGCCTTCCCTACATGTTCCTGGGTCAGGCCTCTCTCTCCGGTAGCGATATGGCAGACAGACGTAGTGGCAAATTGTTCCAGCAAAAGAAGGGAAAGCGGCTTACCCACGATTTCGCTGTGGCCGACAATCACCGCTTCTTTGCCGTAGAGATTGACTCCGGTTGATTTGAGTAATTCCATAACCGCCGCCGCGGTGCAAGGGATAATCCTTGCCTTTCCAAAAAATAGCCGGCCTAAATTTTCCGGGTGCATGCCCTCGGCATCTTTATCAGGAAACATATGCCCGGAAAACTGCCTGGCGTCAATCTGTTTAGGCAGGGGCATCTGCACAAAGACCGCGGAAACATTTTTATCTTTGTTTAACGAATCTAAGAAAGCGAAGAATTCATCCTGAGCAATATCCGCGGGGAGTTGATGGCGCTGATAAAGCACGCCTAACTCATCCGCGCATTTCTTCTGGGATTTGAAATATACCTCGGCAGAAGGATTGTCCCCTATCTGGACTGCCGAAAGAAGCGGAGCGCAATTAAACTTTTCTTTAAGCTCCGCCACCTCTTTCTTTAGCTCTTCTTTTATCTTCAGAGCTAAAGTCTTACCCTCCAATGTCTGGCCAATGGCATTCATACGTTCTTTCTTAGGCTTGAGATTTTTTTCTTGGTTTGAGCAGTAAATCTTTTATCTTT
>SCPY01000251.1 GCA_004299495.1 bacterium
GTTTTTCTGAATATATTCAACCGGCCTACCGATTAACCGGCTGAATTCTCCGGGATGCGGAGTAAGTATAGCATTGCCCGGTAAAATATCCAAATATCCCGCCAAAGCATTCAGCCCGTCAGCGTCAATCACTAAGGGCCTGTTGACATGAGAAACAATCTTACGTATTAATCTTTGCGTAGAAGGATTGCGGGATAAACCCGGGCCTACGGCTAAAACGCTCGCCTTTTGGCTGAAATCAAATATCTTCCGATAGCCGCGACAGCTTAGGGTTTTTTGCCCGGTTTCAGGCAGGGGCTTAGCCATCACCTCCAGGAAAACCCTCTTTGCTACAATAGGATATAAACTGCCGGGGATACCCAGGGTCACCGATCCCGCGCCTGAGCGCATAGCGGCGTTGGCGCATAAAACCCCCGCCCCGCTTAATCCTCTTGAAGCGGCTAAAACAAAAATGTGGCCGTAGTCAGATTTGTTTGTATTTAATTTTCTCTGAGAAAGAACTCTGCCTGTGGGATTCACCATCTGCTACTCGACGTTTTTTATTAGAATAGCGTTCGCGATGGCAAACTTGCGGGTATGGGACATACTGATGATAATTTCGGAAATCCCCCTGCTTTTCTGTATCTTCTTTGCCTCGCCGGATAATCGGATAAACGGCTTTCCGGATTCATCATTAAGCACTTCTACCTCAGACAATCCTATGCGCTGAATAGAAGAATCTCCGATTGCCTTGAGCACCGCTTCTTTAGCGGCAAAGCGCGCGGCCAGGTGCTGACAGGCAAATTTTTTGGCTTTGGAATACTGTATCTCGTTTTCGGTGAATATTCTTTTTAGAAAAGCGTCCTTCCAGCGGCTCACCGCGTCTTTTATCCGAGGAACCTCCACTATGTCTACGCCTACTCCCACGATCACTTTACCAACTCCAGCATCTGGCGCACCGCGGCCTCTAAACCCGCAAATACGCTGCGACAGATGATAGAATACCCGATATTCAACTCATAAATTCCCGATATCGCGGCTATCGGCCTGACATTATCGTAATCCAACCCGTGGCCGGCACAAACCGTAAGCCCCAAACTTTTGGCAAAATACGCCGCCTTAACTATTTTCTTCAATTCTCCGCCCTTCTGAAGAGCGGTTTTACTGTCCGCGTATCTTCCGGTGTGCAGCTCAACAATCTTTGCCCCCACTAAAGGCGCGGCTTTTATTTGTCTTATGTCCGGGTCAATAAAAAGGCTAACCTCAATGCCCGCGCCGGATAGCCTTCCTACTGCCTTCTTTATTTTATTTTTATTTTCCGCTATGTCTAGGCCGCCCTCTGTGGTCAGTTCCTGCCTTTTCTCCGGGACCAGGGTAGCCTGATGGGGTTTCACCCGGCAGGCAATATCTACAATCGCGGGGGCAATAGACATCTCCAGGTTAAATCTGGTTTTAACTTCTTTTTTAAAACGCTTCACATCATTATCGTTGATGTGCCTTCTGTCCTCACGCAGGTGCGCCACGATAGAGCCGCATCCTGCCCTCTCGCAGATGCCGGCGGCATAGACAGGATCGGGGAATTTTCCTCGCCTCGCCTGTCTTAAGGTAGCAATATGGTCTACATTTACCCCCAGCTTTGCCATATCAAAACCTCAAAACCATCTTGTTTATCTGGCCGTTTACATAGAGCCAGGTCAAGACTGCCAGGGCCAAAGATATTATTTTTAACCAGAAGTGCTTAAACAGAAGGGATTTCACTTCGCGCCTCTATGCTTAAAGTTATTCCTAAGATTTTGGCGTAACGCGCTTAAGTCTAAATCGCGGGTCATCTTGCCGTTGCCGCACAAAGAGACATCGCCAGTCTCCTGCGATACGATAATTATCAGCGCGTCGGACTGTTCGGACAACCCTATTGCCGCGCGATGGCGCGTGCCAAAGACACGGCTCAAATCCTGCTTTTGGCTGAGAGGAAAAATACAGGAGGCGGCGACTATCCGGTTATGCTGTATCACCACGGCGCCGTCATGCAAGAGGCTGTTAGGGGTAAAAATTGTCTGCAGGAGTTCAGCGGTGACTTTGCTATCAATCTTTACCCCGCTTTCAATATAATCCCTAAGGCTGTCGTTTTTTTCAATGGCAATCAAGGCCCCGATTTTACCTTTACTTAACA
>SCPY01000252.1 GCA_004299495.1 bacterium
CTGAGGATTATGGAAAAATAAACCCCCTTGTCTTTGTGCGAAATCCAGCGCCTGCCCTGCCTGCCCCTTCCTTTTGTCTGCGCCCGCGCCCAAAAGATATCGCCTTCCTTCGCTCCCTTAAGCGCGTGGATGAAAGCCAGGTCATTGGTTGAATTAACCGTATCATAGCGGTGAATCTTTCTTCCGATAATCTGCGTATGCAGGCCTTCCATACGCTTACCCTGGAAAACCCTGATTATACCTTCATCCATTATTTAGCGGATAGCGGATAGCGGATAGCGGATAGGCAGTAAGAAAAAATATATTTTCTTCTTACTAAACGCTATACGCTAAACGCTATACGCTAAAACTTTTATTTTCTGATTTCTTTTATTCTATCCCGTATCCGAGCCGCCTCTTCAAACTGGAGGTTGCGGCTGGCTAATTCCATTTCATATTCTAATTCGGATATATACGCCTTTAACTCGTATTCTTCTTTGGGCAGGCCCACCAAATCCTGGCTAAGCTCTTCTGCTTCCTGAAATATTTCTATGCCCTGCCTGATTGCCTTTTGAATACTTCTCGGAGTTATCTTATGCCTGGCGTTAAACTCTAACTGCGCCTTTCTCCTGCGGCTGCTTTCAGAGATTGCCTTACCCATAGACCGCGTCATCGCGTCCGCGTACATTATTACCCGGCCGTTGATATTCCTGGCGGCGCGCCCTGAAACCTGAATCAAAGATGTAGCTGACCTTAAGAAACCCTCTTTGTCCGCGTCCAAAATGGCAACCAGCGAAACCTCAGGCAAATCCAGCCCTTCGCGTAAGAGGTTAACCCCCACCAGGCAATCAAACTTTTTTTGCCTGAGCTCTTTGAGTATAAGGCTGCGTTCAATAGTCTGTATTTCCGAATGCAGGTATTTTACGCTTATCCCCTCATCTTTTAAATAAGCTGACAAATCCTCAGCCATTCTCTTGGTAAGTGTAGTCACTAAAACCCGCTCATCGCGCCTCGCGCGCAGGTTTACCTCTTTAATTAAATCCTGAATCTGGCCTTCGGCAGGCCTGACAATGATTTCCGGGTCAATTAATCCGGTGGGCCGGATTATCTGCTCTACGGCCCTTCCTTTGGATTTTTTGAGCTCATATTCATCTGGTGTCGCGGAAACAAAAACCGCCTGCCTTGTAAGCGCCTCAAACTCATCAAATCTTAATGGCCGGTTATCCAGGCAGGAAGGCAGGCGAAACCCAAATTCAACCAGGGTTTGCTTTCTGGACTTGTCGCCTTCATACATTCCCCGGATCTGGGGGACGGTGACATGGCTTTCATCAATGACCAATAGGAAATCTTCGGGAAAATAATCTATTAAACAATAAGGCCGGCTGCCCGCGGGCTTGCCTGACAAATGGCGGGAATAGTTTTCAATGCCATGGCAATAGCCGATTTCCCTGAGCATCTCCATATCGTATTTGGTGCGCGACTCAAGGCGCTGTGCCTCTAAAATTTTTCCCCGGGAGCGCAAAAGCCCAAGCTGCTCATTCAATTCCTCATAAATATGCTTAAGCGCATCCTCTAAATGATCTCCGGACACAATAAAGTGCTTCGCCGGGTATATCGCTATCTTTTCCAAATCTGTAATCTTCAATCCGTCTACAGGGTTAAACTCCTCTATCTTTTCTATTGTATTAGCGCATAACTCAACCCTTATAGCTGTCTGCATATAGGCAGGAAATACCTCCACCACATCTCCCCTAACCCTGACTCTCCCCCTGACAAATTCATAGTCATTGCGCTCATATTGGATTTCAATGAGCTTACGGATTACCGCGTCGCGCGCTACAGCCTGGCCTTTTTCCATAAAAACCAGGGATTCCCTATAATCGCCTGGCGAACCCAAATTATAGATACAGGATACAGACGCCACAATAAGGCAATCGCGCCGGGCCATTAAGGAAGTGGTGCTGGAAAGGCGCAAGCGGTCAAGGCGGTCATTG
>SCPY01000253.1 GCA_004299495.1 bacterium
GTTATTGTTTGCTCCGGAGGATCAGCTGAGGTTTTACCAGGGATACTGGATGAATTTATGGAATCTCAACGAAAAGGCCGCTCTGCGCAGTAAGTACCTCAAGGGCGGCAAGGCCAACCCAAATGATAAGTTGCGTTCTATTCTTGAGGAATTACAGCAAGATGTGGTTAAGGATGTTATTTTAAAGGTTGGAGGCAGAAGGATTAATGTTGCGCTTTTATTCTTAAGAGGTTTGTGGGATGTGAAGATATCATTAGACAAGCACCTCAGAGACGCCATCAATAGCGAGCGGCTGAATAGTTTTGTGCCGCTCTTTTCTGATTGGGCTCCCGCGGAAAAAGAGGGTAGTTCTAATTTTGGCGAAGAAGGAAGGCGTTCCGGTTCTCCGTTGGAACCGGGTAATGGCAAGCTTGACAACTCCGAAATGGAGGACGTAAACCGACTGACACCGCGCCAAAAAGTGATCTACGAAGCAGTGCTTGGAGCAGTTAAGGGGTATGCCGCAGCCGCAGAAGAGCTTGGATTGAAACCAAAATCACTGCGCAGAGCAATGTGGAAGGCCTTTAAGAAGGTTGAGGTGTTCAAGAAAGAGATTGCTCAGCCACGCAAGAGGCAGGGGCTTTTTCTTTCCTCCAGCTCGCCGGCGGAGCAACCACTGTCAGAAGGTATTGTAAAGATGCTCAATGGCGTTGTTTTGGGTGTTGTGGCATCGCTGCCGGTTTCATCTAATTTTCTTTTGTGGGCTGGGGCGCTTTCGTTGTTATTGGTGCTTGGAATATCTATGGGGCTTATGGCCTGGAGCTTAGCGAGGAGTGGGCGGTTAAAACTAAAATTATGGTCTGAGGAGGAAAAACGGGTAATTTGGCCTGCTTTCATCGCGGCTATCATCATAGGTGTGATGGCGCAATTATTTGTCCATGCGAGTTTGGCTGTCATTGAAACGGTGGCAAAAGTTCAACAAGCGCCTTCGGAAGCCAAGGATGCTGTGGCGCAGCGTTTTGGAGGCATAGGGCTGATTATTCTGTTGGGGGTTGGTTTGTGGCTTTTAGGGTGGATTATGTTAAAGGTTAGTCGGCCGAAGATTCTAAAATCCGTTCGGGACGCGGCAATCGCCTGGGCAGCCGTATATATCCATCCGCAAGGAAAGTTTTCCCTTTCTCTGGCTGTTTCGGCTGTTATGCTGCTTTGGGCATGGTCTATGTATCGCTTTATTACTGACTTGCGGCGCCCTGCGGGCGTCAGGCTTGCCTCGTTTATTTCCGGAGGGCTGAGCGTATTGCTTATATGGCGTCTTGGCGTTCTGGCCTCGCAATTATGGCAAACATCCGCGCTTGCTCTGGGCATTGTTTTTATTTTTTCTTTTCCTCTGGTTTGGTTTGGATTCATAGTTCTGGATGGCGAGGCGTATAGTTTTTCCAATGCGCTAAAACGCTGGGTTGAGGTTCAGTCTCAGGGCCGCATTGAGCCGCGCCGGGTTGAGATTGCCCAATTGGCTATGCTTAGGGCATCGGATAAATCCTGGGAGGTGGAAAGACAAATATTTGTGTTCTTTATGCTCAGGCAGAGGCTGCGTGATGCCTTGAATGACGTGGTTAATTTTCATAAGGAGCGGCCTGATGCCAAAGATAGCCATTTGACCGCGGAGGCGATTAGGCTGGCGCAATTTTATCGGCTTAGCACGGCTGAGGTGCGGGCTGTGCGTCTGGCTCTTGGCCTGGATTGGCCAAAAGGAAACAGCGGCAATGGCGCGCTAACGCGGCACTCCGCCTCTTCGCCGGTGGAAAATAGAGAACAGGAGGCGTTAAAAGAGAAAGCGCTGGTGATGAAGCTAAAGCATTTTCGCGGTTTAAAACTACTGTCTACCCTCGTTACGTTGGCAGAGATGGGTGTATTTCATGGTGAGCGCTGGGGAACGCCGGATAATCCTTTGAATGTGGCTCCGATAGATGTGGCAAAGAAATTACAAGGCCGTTTCGGCGATTACCACAAGAACCTTGGCAATATTGACGCGGCTTTCCATATGTTTGCCTTGCAGGGGTGGATGGGTAAGCAAGGTGTTGACGATGCAACGCAATATTATCTCGCGCCTTTAGGATGGCCAATAGTGAAGATGGCCAAAGAGAATTACTTTACTGACGCCCTGGAATCTATTCCTTATCTGAAATATCTGCATCCTCATATGCGCGGGCCTCCGGGATGGCTTCATCCCATTGAGCGTTTACGCTTCCCCTGGGCGCTACGGACATTCAAGTCTTTGATTGAAAAGAGTAAACGTGGATGGGGCCTGCCGGCAAGGAGCGAGGTTGAGGATGGCGCGTCCAGGTTTGCGCTCAGGCAGGCAGTTGATTATTTGAACGGTTTGCTTATTCTCCCTACTCTGGCAGCTTTGGGCAAGCCGCTTTTTAAGGCGGAAGGTAATAAAATAAGCAATTCTTCTATTTTCAACCTGTTTGGCGAGGAATTAAACCTGACTATAGATATTAATAGACTTAATCCGGACATATACCATCGTGGATTTTTGCGGGCGGCCTTTGACCTGCTGGAGGGGCAGGGTTTGAGTGAAAAAGACCCGGAATGCCCTCAAGCTATCAGGCTTACTGCCATTGGCAGGAAATTGGCTAAGACGGTAGGTAATTACGGGGTGCCGGCGGCATATACAAAATCTTACAAACTGAGCGTTGTGCATCACCGGCTCTGGAGAAACCCGAAAATCCTTAAGGTACATAAAGATAGGCATATTGACCGGGATATGGACCAGTGGGGCAGCCAGGAAACGCACAGAATATACCATAAAGATATAAAAGAGCGTTTATTAGCGGCGGCCGGAAGCGCGGGCTGGAGAATGGCTGGGCTGGTGGATGAAGGCACCGGAGACGGCGGGCATCTGGCGGCCTTCGGTCAGGAATTGTTATTCCATATCTTAGCTGAGACTAACCGCAACCTATTAGAGCAACCGCTGGTTCTTATTGGTACCGACTTAAACATTAAAATGGCTCAAGCTACCCTGAGTGCCTGGAAAGAGCAGCTCAAAACAGACCAGGTGTTTATCCGGATGGTGAAAGATAAGGCAAGAGAATCGGGTAATGGCCTCAATGTATTGGAACAATGGGGTGAACTGATTGAACGTGGTGTGCTGGTGAGGATGATGCGGGCTGATATTACTTTTCCCGATCAATTAGAAG
>SCPY01000254.1 GCA_004299495.1 bacterium
TCCGGACTGGATGACTTTTATAAAAATAACTGCCTGCTGGAGCAGCCGTTTGTTAAAGACCCGTCACTTACGATTAAAGAGTACCTCAATTCAATAATAGCGAAAGTCGGCGAAAATATAGTCATCCGCCGTTTCGCGCGGTTTCAGCTGGGGCAGTAAACCCCGGTAGAAACCTCTTTGTATTTTCGGGTTGCGCTGTAGTTTCTGATTGGGTAAATCTTAAAGATGATGAAGAAGGCTTCCAGAAAATCGGCATACAAGCGGATAGTCCTTAAGCTAAGCGGAGAGGCGCTTCAGGGGCCGCACCGCCACGGGATAGACCAGAAGACGCTTTTTTCTATCGCCACTCAGGTAAAGGAAATCAAAGACCTGGGGGTGGAGGTGGCGATAGTGTTGGGCGCGGGCAATATCTTCCGGGGGCAGGAAAATATTGAGGCAAAGGGCCTGGATATGGACCGCTCGGTGGCGGACTATATGGGGATGCTGGCGACGGTTATCAACGGCCTGGCGCTTCAGGATGCCTTGGAGAAACTGGGTGTCGCGACAAGGGTGATGAGCGCGATTGAAATCCGCCAGGTGGCGGAGCCGTATATACGCAGAAAGGCAATGCGCCATTTAGAAAAAGGGAGAACGGTGATTTTCGTCGGAGGCACGGGCAACCCCTATTTTACCACCGATACCGCCGCGGCCCTGCGGGCAAAAGAGATCAATGCCCAGGTAGTGCTCAAGGCCACCAAGGTGGACGGCGCATATACCGCCGACCCCCTTAAGGTAAAGGGCGCCAGGCGTTTTTCCTCGCTAAAGCATATTGATGTGGTAAAAAGGGGGCTTAAGGTGATGGATTCTACGGCAATAACTTTGTGCATGGAAAACAGGCTGGCGATAATAATCTTTAATATGACCAAAGCAGGCAACATCCGCAAAGTGGTAATGGGTGAGAAAATCGGGACAATCGTGAAGTGAGGGAAAAATGACGGTAAAAGATATTATGAGAGAATCTGAAGAGAAGATGAAGAAAGCCCTTGAGGCAATGCAAAGAGAGTTTTCCGAGATATCTACCGGAAGGGCGAACCCCAATATGGTTGAGGGCCTGAGGGTTGATTGCTATGGAAACCCCATGCTCTTAAAACAGCTGGCTTCCATAACCGCTCCCGAAGCGCGCTTATTGCTGATTCAGCCCTGGGATGCCTCCATAATTCCCGAGATAGAAAAGGCGATCTCAAAATCAAACCTCGGCATCGCGCCGGTTAACGACAGTAAAGTTATCCGCCTTTCCATCCCCCAGCTTTCCAAAGAAAGGCGCCAGGAGCTCATAAAGACAGTTAAGGGCCTGGCTGAGGACGGAAAGATATCTTTAAGGACTATCCGCCGCGACGCGAAGGAGGCGGTTGATAAGTTAGAGAAAAATAAGCTTATCCCGGAGGACGAGAAGTTCAGGGGCCATGACAGCCTGCAGAAGATAATGGATTCCTATATTCAGAAGGTTGACCAGTCATTGTCCGGGAAAGAGAAGGAATTAACGGAGTTTTAGGTTAGCCGAGATTTTTATGGGCCGCTAGCTCATCAGGTAGAGCATCAGCTTTTTAAGCTGAGTGTGCCGTGTTCGAGTCACGGGCGGCTCATTTAATTTAGCGTATAGCGTATAGCGTATAGCGTATAGTAAACTATGCGCTATACGTCTGCCCGTTATCCGCTAGTAAAATGCCGGGCGGATGGCGGAATTGGCATACGCGGCAGCCTTAGGAGCTGCTGGGGAAACCCTCGGAGGTTCAAATCCTCTTCCGCCCAGAAAATAGAACCAAGGGAAAACGATATACGCGGGAGTAGCTCAGTTGGTAGAGCGCAACCTTGCCAAGGTTGATGTCACGGGTTCGAATCCCGCCTCCCGCTTATAAATATTTAGCCGGTATATAAAGTCTCTGTCCGTATACATTCACGCTCCCGATGGATTTTACTCCCGGGAGCCTGCATTATTATAAGGAGGATATAGTTCTATGAAGATAATGGATTTTCTGTCTAAGAAAGCAATCGCCGCTGACCTGAAGAGCGCCAAGAAAGAGGATGTGATTAAAGAATTGGTTGACGTATTGCTTGAGTCCGAGGGATTGGAAAAGAAGTGCCGCAATAAACTTGTCGAACAGTTGATGGCCAGGGAAGCCTTGGGTTCAACCGCCATAGGCCAGGGGGTGGGAATCCCTCATACAAAATCAGAATGCGTGAATAAGCTGGTCGCCAGTTTCGGATTATCGCAGAAGGGAGTGGATTTTGATTCTCTTGACGGAGAAAATGTGTATATATTCTTCCTGCTCATCGCTCCCATAGATTCCGCCGGCCCCCACCTTAAGGCCCTGGCAAGGATTTCCCGCCTGCTCAAGGACAAATATTTTCGCGACAGCCTGAAGGAATGTAAAGACGAAAAGTCCATTTTAAAGATTATCTCGCAGGAGGATGAGAAAAAGATATAGCCGCCTGTTACTGGGCCGGTAAACAAGATGAAAAAAGATTCCAATATCCTTTTTCGAACCGTTAAATGGCTTTATCCGGGAATGCGCGTGAAGCGCTGGCTGCTGATGCTGGCGGTTTCCGTTATCATGATTACATTTAGCGGCGCGCATTTTCTTATCCCCGAGGCAAGTTTTTTTAACCGGGCGCTGTATATCCTGGCTATGCTGATAGGGGGTTTCCTGGCTTACGCGGCCCTGCGCAATATCCTGGCTTCGTTTATCACGGTATTCCTGCCCCAGGGGGAAAAAGAGCTGGTGGATATTATCTACCGCAAGCGCTATTTAGAGAAGGGCCCCCGGATTGTGGCGGTAGGCGGCGGGACGGGTTTGTCGGTTATGCTGCAGGGGCTTAAAGAGTATACCACAAACCTCTCCGCGGTAGTGACGGTGGCAGACGACGGAGGCTCCTCGGGCAGGATTCGCCAGCAATTTGATATTCTTCCTCCGGGAGATATTCGAAACTGCCTTGTGGCCCTGGCTGACGCGCCAAGCCTCATGCAGGATTTATTTCAATTCCGTTTTGATTCCTCAAGCGAATTGTCGGGGCATAGTTTTGGAAATTTGTTTATTACGGTAATGACCAAGCTTACCGGAGATTTTGAAAAGGCGGTTAAAGAATCAAGCAAGGTCCTGGCAATACGCGGGCAGGTGATACCTTCTACCTTGGATAAGGTAACCCTGTCTGCCGTATATAAAGACGGCTCCGAGGCCCAGGGAGAGGCCTCAATCCCCAAGAAAAAGATTCCCATCGCGAGCGTTCACTTGAATCCGCCAGAAAGCCGCGCTACCCCGGAGGCGCTTAAGGCCATAGCCCAGGCGCAGGCGATTATTCTTGGGCCGGGGAGTTTATACACCAGTATTATTCCTAACCTATTGATAAAGGAGATTACTGAGGCGGTGAGCGAAAGCCGAGCCTTAAAGATATATATCTGCAATGTGATGACCCAGGACGGCGAAACCGACGGGTACAGCGCTTACGACCATGTTAAGGCAATCGTTGACCACAGCTCTTCCAGGATAATTGATTATTGTATCCTGAATTCAGCCCATATTTCCGCGGATGTGCTGGAAAGATATAAGCAGGAGAATTCGTACCCTGTGGTTATGGATGTGCAAAAAATCAGGGCCGCGGGTTACCGGGTGATTGAGGATGATATTATCACCTCCGGAGATTACGTGCGCCATGACCCGGCTAAGCTGGCGCGTATTATCGCGGGGCTGGTCCAGGAGAATTTTTAACTATTATAATCTGCGATGGTTACGGTTAAGAAAGAATTAGTGGTAAAGAACAGGCTGGGCTTACATGCCAGACCGGCGGCATTATTTGTCCAGGTCGCCAATAAGTTTGATTCCGAGGTTACCGTCCTCAAGGATGGCGTGGAGGTTAACGGCAAGTCTATTATGGGCATACTGACCCTGGCCGCGGAAAAGGACAGCATTATAACTATTATCATCTCGGGCAGGGACGCCGAGGCGGCACTCGCGGAGCTTGAAAGGGTTATAGCCGTTGAGGAGATTGAACATGTTCCGGGGGTCTCCGGTTGGGCGCGTATAACAAAGGCAGCAGCCTGCAGAAGCGATAAGAGGCACAAGAAATGATTGAGTTAAAGGGGATACCCGCCTCAGGCGGGATAGCTATCGGACCGGCCTACCTCTGGACTAAGGAGGAGTTTGTTGTTCCCAAGCAGGGGATATCCGACGAGCAGATAGCCTCCCAGATCCAGATTTTCGAAGAGGCCCTTATCAAGACCCGCCGCGAGATCCTGGATTTGCAGAGAAAGATCGCCGACGAGATGGGCCAGACCGAGGCGGAGATATTTGACGCCCACCTCCTGGTGCTTGAAGACCGCACGATCATAGAAGAAGTAATCTCGCGGATGAAAAAAGAAAAGCTGATTGCCGCATACATCTTTCAGGATGTGTTGAAGAAATATGTCCAGGTATTCTTAAGGATTGAGGACGAATATCTCAAGGAGAGGGTAAGCGACATAAGCGACGTGGGCAGGCGCGTCCTGCGCAATCTTCTGGGCAAGGCCGCCAAGCATTTTGAGGACCTACAGGAGAAGGTGATACTGGTTTCCCATGATCTTTCTCCTTCGGATACCGCGGCAATGCACAAGAAAAACATCCTGGCGTTTGTCACCAACATCGGCGGCAAGACCTCGCACACCGCGATTATGGCTAAATCCATGGAGATAGCCGCTGTGGTCGGAGTAGAGGCGGTAACCCTTAAGATAAAAACCGGGGACATCCTGATTGTGGACGGAACAAACGGGGCCGTGATTATCAATCCCGATATTTCCACGCTTGAGAAATATCAGGAGGAAGAAACCGCGTTCAGGGATATTACGCACCGTTTTATCCTCTTAAAGGACAAGCCCGCGGTTACTCCGGACGGAAAGCGCGTGCAGGTGGCCGCGAATATAGAGCTGCCTGATGAGATACCTTCCATTATTGAGCACGGAGCCGAAGGCATCGGGCTTTACCGCACCGAATTCTTTTATATGAACAGGACGGATTTGCCTTCGGAAGAAGAGCATTATGAGGCCTATAAGTTTGTGGCCGAGGCAATGAGCGAGCAATCGGTGATTATACGGACGCTTGATTTGGGGGGGGATAAGTTTTTGTCTCATCTGGAGATTCCCCGCGAGATGTCCCCCTTCTTGGGCTGGAGGGCGATCAGGTACTGCCTGGCACGCCCGGATATGTTTAAGGCGCAGCTGAGCGCGGTCTTAAGGGCCTCCTGTCACGGGAAGCTTAAGCTTATGTATCCGATGATTTCCGGCATTGAAGAGCTGCGCCAGGCAAACCTACTCCTGGAAGAATGTAAAAATAAATTACGCTCCCAGGGTATGCCTTTTGACGAATCTATGGAAGTGGGGGCTATGATTGAAGTCCCTTCCGCGGCAATGACTACCGACATCCTGGCCAAGGAAGTGGATTTCTTCAGCATCGGCACTAACGACCTTATCCAGTATTCCATTGCCGTTGACCGCAGTAATGAAAAGGTGGCGTATCTTTATGAACCGGCGCATCCTGGGGTCTTACGGCTGATTAAAAGCATTATTGACGCCGGCCATAATGCCAATATCTGGGTGGGTATGTGCGGAGAGATGGGAGGGGATCCCCTTTTTACCGTTATTCTCCTGGGATTGGGGTTGGATGAATTCAGCATGCCTTCGGTAATGATCCCCGAGATAAAGCATATTATACGCGCGGTAACCATGGCCCAGGCAAAAGAGATTGCCGCTCAGGCGTTGACGCTATCCACCTCCAAAGAGGTGGAGGATTTCAGCAGAAGCAAATATAAAGAGCTAAGGTTAATGATTTAGGAGGAAAACTATGCGCGATTTACGCGAGGCTTCGGGCCTGCCCATTGCCTTAAACACGCAAAAGAACCGCCTTGTTTTAGGCGCGGGGTTAACCAAGGTAACTCCGGCAGTAAGATACCTGAAAGAAATGCGAGAGGTGCTGGTTTCCAAGGATACAAGCTCGCCGCGCGAGCTTTATTATATGTACCGCGGCCTGCGCAAGATCAAAGACGAAACGGCTATCCGCGGCAATAAGCTTAGATATGACGTGACTATTATCCGTCACGAGCGGCTGGGGCCTGAATTTATGAAGACCGCGGGCCACTACCATCCGGGATGTTTTGGAGAGCTTTATGAGGTCTTAAGCGGAGAGGGCTGGTGCCTGCTGCAGAAAAAGAACAGCAGGAATTTCCGGATTATTGAAGATGTGATTTTGGTGAAGGCCAGGGCCGGGGATAAGATTGTTATCCCTCCTTACTATGGGCATATACTCATCAATATAGGCAAAGAATGCCTGGTTACCTCTAACTGGGTTTCCGGAGAGTTCGCGTCGGAGTATGAATTGTATAAAAAGTCAGGCGGCGCGGCGTATTTTGTTCTTGAGGATAAGCTGGGTGAGCGTTTTGAGGTTAATGCTTATTATCAAAGCGTTCCCAGGATAAGGGTGGCTAAGCCCGCAAGGAAAATCGCGAAATTCGGGCTTAAGGCGGGTGAGCCTATGTACCCGTTGCTTTACAAAGACGTGCAAAAGCTTGATTTCTTAAATAATCCTTTAAAGTATGACTATCGGGATGTGTTTGTATTTTTATAGCGTTTAGCGTATAGCGTTTAGCGTATAGTAAGCAGGGATATCTTTTTCCCTATCTATCCGCTATCCGCTCTACGCTATCCGCTCTACGCTAAATGAAGGCCCTGATCCTCGCCGCGGGATACGGCACGCGTTTATATCCCCTGACTAAAAAATACCCCAAGGCGCTTCTGCCTGTGGGCACGAGGCCGCTTATTGACTATATTATAGATAAATTATCCGGGATTAAATCAATAAGCGAGGTTATTGTGGTAACCAATGATAAGTTTTTTTCAAATTTTGCCTCATGGGCGAAGAGATCCAGGTTAAAAAGCCGGGGGTTTCG
>SCPY01000255.1 GCA_004299495.1 bacterium
GCCGGCCAAGATAGGCGTCCGCTCCCTGGCGTATCGCTTCCCAGACTTCTTGCATATCTTTAGTGCCCCGGTCTTTCTTCATGATCTGAGTTTTTAATAAAAAGGCATAGCCTAACCCTAAAATAGCGACGAAAAGCACCGCCCAGATGGATAGTGCCTCAAACAATGTCGCGGCAATAGAACCAAACATATTTTTTCTCCTCTAAAATAAAAACCAGAGAATGATTTCTCTGGTTACATCCTCTTTTTTGCCCGCGAGGCAAACCGTCAGGCTCTAAGCGTTTATTCCGGTTTTTGATTTACCACGGCCTTTTCCACATGGCGGATTTCTTCGGAAGTCAGCACTTGCTTTAAATTCAAAAGCACAAGCAGCCTGTCCTTGAGCTTGCCCACCCCGGAAATGAAGTGTTCCTGAACTTCGGTCTCGATAACCGAGGGGACCTCCTCCACATTATCCGACGAAAGCCTTAACACCTCAGAGACAGAGTCCACAATCATTCCCATCGTCAGCCCGTCAAATTCAACCACAACGATGCGCGTGGATTCTCCCCGGGCGGCTCCGGGAATGCTCAGCCGTTTCGCCAGGTCAATTACCGCCACTACCTGTCCCCTGAGATTTACCACCCCCTCAATAAAGGCCGGAGCCTTGGGCAGATAGGTAATGGAAATCAGCCGGACAATCTCTCTTACTTGCGCTATATCCACGCCGAATTCTTCGTTGCCTATAGAGAAAACGACTAATTGGTATTCCTTGGGTTTTTCTTTATCCATCTCTTTTCCTCCCCTACCCCGCGCCAAAGCCTAAGGCCCCAAATATCCTGTTTAAAGATTCGCTGGAAGGGAAGAAAAGAAACAGCCCTTCCAGGCTTTCCTCGCTCACCTTTAAGTCCGTTTTGATAACCAGGGCTTCTTCCGTGGCCTGGGCAATCTGAATAAAGATAAAATCCAGAATCGCTCCCACCATATCTATGGCAAGCGACGGCGATGAAATCAATATATTTAACCTGGTCATGTCCGCCAGGGCTGAAATATACGAACCGCACAGGATGTTGGCCGATTCTTTTACCGCCGACTGCAGCATCTCATCCCGCAGGTCAAACTCTTCTTTTGATTTTCCCAGAAGAGAGCCGGAAAGATGCCTGGCGTCTTCAGGCGAAAAGAGCAGGAATATTCTTCCGGTAACCTCCCCGGTTATCTCCATATCTATGACAAAGAAAAGCCGCTCCCTTTCTTTTAACAAATTAGAAATATTTTCCAAAGGAACAAGGTTTACCTCCGGGACATTTATAGACACTTTTTTAGAAATTAACTCAGATAAAGCGGTGGCGGCCCGGCCCGCGCCGACGGTGCCGACCTCCTTTAATATATCAAGCTGGGTTAATGACAGCCTTTTTTCCATAGGTATATTTATTGAGCAATCGCTCCGGCAATGCTCTCGGCGATTTTCGCAACAGGCAATATCTTATCCGCCAAATCCGCCTCATACACTGCCCTGGGCATGCCCCAGACAACCGAGGTTTCTTCATCCTGCACGATAATCGTTCCGCCCCTCTTTTTTATCTTCTGGCAGCCCTCCAGGCCGTCTTTGCCCATACCGCTTAAGATAACCCCGATTACATTCTTGCCGAAGGCCTCTGCCGCCGAAGCCATGGTTACGTCTATTGAGGGCCGGACAAAATTTACCAGAGGGCCCTGGTTTAATTTTATTCTTACGGCATGCGGGCTCTTTTCTAAAAGCATATGGTAGCCGGCAGGGGCAACGAAACCTTTATCCGCCAGGACAATATCTAAATCTTGCGCCTCTTTGGTCTTAATCTTCCCCTGCCAGGAGATCCTCTCGGCAAAGCTGGTGGTAAACCCCTTGGGCATATGCTGAACAATTAAGAAGGCCGCGGGCAACCCCTCCGGGATATTCTGCATAATATTTAATACCGCCTTGGGCCCTCCGGTTGAGGCCCCGATAACTACTAATTTCCTGATACTGGCAGGTTTTTCCAGAGAAGAAGAAACCGCGCCTACCGGAAGAAATTTGTCTAAATCAACCTTTGCCGCCAGTTTTATCTTAGAGGCAATGGTATCTTTGAGCTTATAAATGTCCAGGGAAATTTCTCCGGAGGGCTTGGTAATGAAATCTATCGCCCCTAATTCCAGGGCCCGCATGGTGGCCGAGGTGCCTTCACGAGTATAGGCGGAAAGTATGAGCACGCGCGTAGGCTGTTTTTTCATCACTTCTTCCAGAACGGATATCCCGTCTATAATAGGCAGGTTTATGTCCAAAGTAACCACATCCGGTTTTAAGGAGAAGATTTTCTCTAAGGCCTCTTTACCGTTTCTGGCTTTATCTATGACCTCTAACGCCGGGTCGCTGTTAATGCCGTCGGAAATAATCTTGCGCATGAGCAGGGAGTCGTCAACTACCAGCACCCGTATTTTATCTTCCATTTATATTATACCTCTTTTCTCCCCCAGGACGCGGTATCTACCACTACTTTGCCGCTTTCCAGGTTTAATTCTATGGTCCTGCCGAAGGTGCCGCCCACCTCTTCCGCCGCGATTCTTATATTTAATTCATTAAACACTTCCCTGGCCATCGCGATATTCTTTTCTCCCACATTCAGGAGGCTGTCTGCGCTGATAAAGGCAAACATCCGCGCCCCTCCGAACAGCTTTGCCACAAGCCGGCTCTTCGCGCTTCCGGCTTTTTCTAAATCCTCCACCATTTTTCTGATGGTATAGTTGACATAGCGGCTGGGATTGGCGTTTGTCCTGGCCCTTTCTATATCCGGAAGCATAGGATGAGCCATCGCCCCCAGCTTCTTTAAGGGATTGTATAAAGTAATGCCGAGACAGGAGCCCAGGGCCCTGGTGACCAGCCGATATGGGCTTTCGCCCCCGCGCATCTCTCCCATACGGACTTCTATAATATTTTCTTCCACAGCTAGTTCTGAAATTAGCCTTTGAGGATCCTGTTAATCGCCTCAATTACCCTTGATGGCTGAAAAGGCTTGGTGATAAAGTCTTTTGCTCCGGCCTGAATCGCCTCTACCACCAGGGAATGCTGGCCCATTGCCGAGACCATAATAATTTTAGCCTTAGGATCGCCCTTTACGATCTCTTTTACCGCCCCGATGCCGTCAATCTCATCCACCTTCGGCATCACGATATCCATCGTCACTACGTCGGGGGTAAACTGCCGGTACTTATCAATCGCGTCTTTTCCGTTTTCCGCCTCCGCGCAAATCTCAAACCCTTCCTTCTTTACGATATCAGAAAGCATCTTGCGCATAAACAAGGCATCATCCACAATCAGCACCTTCGCCATATCAGACCTCCTCAATGAGCGCGCAGCTTATGGAACGATAGTGAACATAAGCTGCTGCGCGAATTGATCCCGCCGAGCGCACCGAAATTATGGAACAGAATTTCGGTGCAAGCTTGCGAGGCGGGACAATAGCCACCTTTTCATGGTAATCTCGTATACTTCCTCTTTCCCCATTTTATTTAGCCCAACTTTTGATATATCTTCATCCTCGGGTCAACAGGCACGAACATGTCTCTTTCCCAGAGGGTTTCCACTTTTCCCAGCACAAGGTATCCTCCGGGAGAAAGCGCGCGGTTAAATCCGATAAATAATTCCTTCGCCTGTGCCCGGTTCAGGTATATGAGGACATTGCGGCAGAAAATTATATCCAGGTATTTAAACGGAGGCTCAGAAAAAAGATTATGCGCCTGGAACCTGACCATCTTGCGTATGTCCTCGCGCACGCGGTAACGCGCGGGCCCGAGAGGAATAAAAAATTTTTTAAGGATCTCCGGATCTATCTTTTGTAGAAATTTCGCCTCGTATTCTCCTTTGGCGGCAGCCTCCAGTGCCTGGGCGTCCACATCCGAAGCCAGGATTTTTGCCGTAAAATCAGGTTTATCCTTAAGCGCCTCGGCTACAAGAATAGCGATGCTGTAGGGCTCTTCTCCCGTAGCGCAGGCAGAGGACCAGACGCGCAGGCTTCTCGCCCCCGAGGCTTCTTTTCTGCGGATTATATCTGAAAGAACAATGTTCCCGAACGCGCTATAGACATCGGGGTCGCGGAAAAATTCGGTAACATTTATGGACAGCTCATTTAAAAAAAGGTTGAATTCTTCGGGCTTTTTCTCAATGAGCCGCGTGTATTCAAGGCAGCTCTTTACCTTAGTCGCCGACAGGCGAATGCGAACGCGGCGCGCAAGGAAACTCTGCCGGTAGCTGCTTAAGTCAACACCCTTGTATTCGCGGATGAACTCAAGTATTTTCTTAAGCCCGTTTTCGTCAAGGAGCGCCTGTCCATTAGGTAAATCCACAAAATCAATCTCTTTCGCTCAGGTTTTTCGCGGATTCCGCTCAAAAAGCCTTCGTCCCCGCTCAATCGCTAAAGATACTCAATGTTTCGGGTTTCTGCTTATATTGAGTATTGCCTTGGTTACCTCTCTCAGAATATCAACCTGAAATTGGATATTTTGCTCGTTTAGCTTGGTGAAGACCCTGCCCTTTTCAGTAACGATATACTGAGGGGGGAGGCGGTTAAGCGCCCAGGCAGCCATATCCAGCCTGCACTTCTGGCACTTGCAGATATCGCCCGCGGAGCCAAGCAGTTTTTCCAGTTCATCGCTTACAATATCTTCCATATAGTTATATACCTTCATCAGGCGGCCTCCCTATCCTCGAAACTAATCCTTACCCTTGAGCCCTCTGCCAGGGGGGTGGTAAAACCGGCAGGCATATCATTTACCATTATCTTCATCCTTTTGCCCAGGGCTTCATTGGGATTAAAGTCAATGTACCTGAATATCTCGGAGAGCAGGACCTGCTGCTCCTTTAAGATATAAACCTTGATCTCGGCGCCGTCAATTAAGAACTCATCAGGCGAAACCATCCGTCCGTTCATAAATATCTGCGCCGGCTCAATGAGCATGTCTATCTCTTTTCCGCTTACCGTGATATGCATTGTCCGGGTTCCCTCGGGAATATTTACCACGTCTTTTATCTTATAAAAAGTGGGTGCTTCCGCGGAAAAGGCCATAACGTCGTGAGGCTTAAGCTCAGCGTTTAATCCCGCGGGATTTCCGTTGAGGGTAAGCGTAAAGTTGCGTTGGGTGAGCATCCGGGGGTTGCCGTTGATATTAACCAGGATTTGCCTTTCGGACAGATTTTCCACATCCAGCCCTTTATGCCTTAAGGCGTCTTTTACGGTTAAAGGTAAAATCCGGATATCCGCCCGGTCGGTAACCGGTGTCTCCAAATCCGCCTCTTTGCCGTTCATCAGAAGCGGAGGGAAAACCTCCGCCGTTTCCCGGTTAAAGCTTATCGCGCAAGCCTTGGCCGCAAGCAAATCCTTAATCCGGCAAAAGGCGTCTTTGCCCGGAGAAGCCTCTTCAAACGCAAGGATATCACCGTCTTTTATTATTTGCGCTAAAGAGGATACGGGCTCGCCGTTAAGCGTTACCCGGGCGGGCTCTCCGAGTGAGCCCTTGATAATTTTTAATTCGCCGTTTACCGTGCAGGTGATGGCCATGCCCGGCTTGGGGTAGAGGCGTTTGTGATGTATGGCTCCTGAAAAGGTAAGGGCGCTGATGATATCCTTTTTCTGGTGAAAATCAAGCATCCTGAATTTCTTAAGGTTTACCTCAATCTCAATGAAGCGCAGGCCCCAGGAATTTGCCGTCATCAGCGCGATGCCGATAGGGGTGATGCTCTCCGGGCCGTATAATTTTCCGGAGGAGTCCTTTATATTCTTTATCGCCGAGGGAAGGCGCAGGCCCGCCTTTTCCTGCCCCAGCTTAAGTGCCAGCGCCAGTTCGCGGATTAAATTTACGGTTTGAGCCCCTCCGCCTACCGCTACCACCGCCTGGGGAGGCGCGCCGTTAAGGGTTGACACTTTTTGCGCCACGGATTCTGCCAGTTTTTTTACGCGCTCTGACAGCAATTCAATTAACTTTTCAGCCTCAATCGTATGCGGCCTGCCCCAGATATCTTTATATTCAATCGCGCCTGTTTTATCAAGCGACCGTTTAATCGTTTCCGCGGCGGAAAAGTCTGTCAGTAAAAGCTCTGAAACGCGTTCGGTAATCTCGTCGCCGGCCTCGTTTACCATGCCATAGGCAAAGATATGCCCCTCTTTGGTGAGCGCCAGGTCCGAGGTGCCGGCGCCGATATCCAGAAGGGCGATGTTAAGGTTGCGGATTTCAGGCGGGATGATGGCGTTAAACGCCGCGATCGGCTCCAGGGTTATATTGGTGGCTTCAAGTCCCACTTTCTTTAGGACCGCGAACATGCTCTCCAGTACTATCCGCGGCAGGAAGGTAACGATAAGCTCGCAGGCAATCGCCTTCCCGCGGTGGCCGGTAAGGCAGCTGATGCGCTGGTTATCTAATTCATAATAGACAGGGCTGTAACCGGCGCAGTAAAACCTGGAGATATCCTGCTGGTTATCGGAAAGTATCGCCTCAACCGCCTGTAATTCCAGGCCTCTTACTATGGCGGGTGTTATCTCCTGCTCAAATTCAAATTCTTTATCGGCTTTGCTTTTAAAGGTTAAGAGATTTCTTCCCGCGACCGCGACCCCCACGGCCGTCAGTTTCCTGTTGCCCCTTATTTCCAGGTTTTCTTTTATTTTTCTGACGGTCCTGGAGACTTCCTCAATGCTATGGATTTGGCCGTCAAGCATGGCGCGGCTGGTGTGCTCAATGACTTCCGCGTCCAGGATTTCTAGGTATTCTTCGTGGCGACGGGCAATGATGCCCATGACCTTGCGCGTGCCGATATCCAGGGCGAATATTTCCTCGCTCATAATCCCACTATCTCCAGGGCTTTCTTTACGCTATCCCCGTCTAACAACAGGGAGACGAAAAAACGTATCCCTAATTGGTCAATGGTTACGTTATTCTCAATAGATATCGCGCACTCAAGGTTGTCCGCGGCAAGCTTCTTAAGCAAATCGTTCTTTATTTCGTCCGTTTCCGTGTTCCCGGCGCCCTCAATCATTACCTCGGGAATGGCCGGGTTAAGGGCTTGGGGAAGGCTGAATAGCCCGGTAAGGGCGTTCAGGTAAGCGCAGGAGAAAACATAGGAGCTTTCCGAGAGGGCGGAAAGCTTTATCTGCGTAAGCTGTCCTTCTCCGTTTGAGCCGGGTTCATCGCGCAATAAGGCGTTGCCCATTAGCTTGCTATCCTTCGGAGTGAAAAGCGTCAGCACGCCGCCCTTAAAGGCTCCCGTAATCTTAGAGTAGTGCGCTACACCTACCCGGACTCCGTTAAGGAAGGCGCCACTGCCCGGATTTTCCGTAAGGCGCAAAAACTGCGTCCTGGGGATATCTATCATTACGGTTTTGTCTAAGAACTCGCCCAACGCGCCCGCGGCGTTGCCCGCGCCTACATTGCCGATTTCCCGAAGAGCGTCGAGCTGAACAGCAGTTAAATTTAATGCTTGCATCGCTTACCGAAGACTCATTACATCCAAAATTAGCGCCACCTTACCGTCGCCGAGAATAGTGGCCCCGGCAATGCCTTTGGTCCTTTTCACAAAGGAAGGCAGGGGCTTAACCACGATATCCTGCTCGCCTACTATTTTGCTTACCACCAGCCCCAGGGCCTTTTTGCGGTATTCAATAATGATAAGCGGAATCTTTTTTCCGTTTTCTTCCTGTTCGTACGGGTCGTCCGGTATGTCTAACTCCTTATCCATCCTTAAGATGGGTATTACTTCATCCCGTACATTGACTACCTGAAAATTATGCACCAGTTTTATATCTTGCGGCTTTACCTTAATGGTTTCCCGGATGTTCATTAAGGGTATCAGGAGTATTTCCTGATGCACTTTAACCAGCATTGCCTTGATGATAGCAAGGGTCAAAGGCAATGTCAAGATAAAACGGGTTCCCTCCTCCGGCTTGGTCTCAAACTCAAGCCGCCCTCCCAGGGATTCAATCTTTATCTTTACCACGTCAAGGCCTACCCCTCTTCCCGAGACATCGGTTACCTTTTTGGCGGTGGAAAACCCCGGCATCGCGATGAGCTCCAGCGTCTTTCTTTCGTCGAGGTTGGCGGCTTCCGCCTCGGTGAGCAGCTTCTTTTCTACAGCCACGGCGCGCACCCTGGCTATATCAATGCCTTTTCCGTCATCGGCAACCTCAATGTATATCTGGCCTTTTTGCCGGGAAACCAAGATTGAGATTTTGCCTTTGGGATTTTTACCTTTGGCCTTTCTTTCCTGCGGCTCCTCAATGCCATGGTCAACAGAGTTTCTTAAGAGATGAATCAGGGGGTCGCTTATCTCATCCAGGACGATACGGTCTAATTCTATCTCGCCTCCGGAAATATCCAACGCCACATCTTTATTCAGCTTATGGGAAAGATCCCTCACCAGCCGGCTAAAGGCATCCAGGATATAGCTTGCCGGCAGGAGCCGGGTATGCATTATTTCATCCTGAAGCGTAGAGGTTAGGCGGTCCAGGGTAATGCTTATTTCCTCAAGCCCGTATGTATTATGGGTTTCTACCATCTGCATCAGTTGA
Source organism: bacterium (assembly GCA_004299495.1). Classification (GTDB taxonomy): domain Bacteria; phylum Omnitrophota; class Gorgyraeia; order Gygaellales; family UBA12090; genus SCPY01. The sequence goes on from SCPY01000255.1 coordinate 8,544, forward strand.
ATCTTGGCAATGGTAAGCTCTCCAATGAGATTCATAATCCGGTCTAATCTCTGCACCGGAATGCGCATGCTCTGAATCTTTTTAACATAGGCAGGCTCGGGGCCGGCAGCGGCAGAGGCAGTGCTTTGAGCCGCCGGGGATTTGTCCTCGGCCAAACTGATAGCTATGTCTTCCACCTCGGAGATGTTTAAGAGGTCCTGGTGAATTTCCTCCTGCCTTTCTTTGCTGGCCAGGATAATGGTAAAAAAATTATCAAAGCGGGCCGCGCTCAGGTCTTCCAGCGAAGGCACGGCCTGAAGGATTTCCCCCATTTTCTTCAGGTGGGTAACAATCAGGAAGGCGCGCGCCTCCTTCATCGGGCAGTTCTTAGCGATGGTGATTTTTATTCTGAAGATGCTGTGCCCTTTTTTGCGCGCCTCAAGCCATCCGGAGGTATCGTCTTGGCTTAAGGAGCTTCCCTGCGCTGATGTATGGCCCGGCTGCGTATTAACCGAAGCGGGCTCCGGGATGAGGAATTTTTTCAGGTTTAAGATGCAGGCGCTAAAGTCTATATTTGAATCCTGGTTCAGGCGCACATCCTGGATTGACTGCTCCAGGATGTCAATGCAGGAAAAAAGCGCGTCCACGATTTCCGAGGTAACCGGCATTTTCTGGCCGCGCAGCTCATCCAGCAGATCTTCCATTTGGTGGGTGAGCGCGGCAATCTTATCGTAGCCCATGGTGGCGGACATCCCCTTAAGGGTATGGGCGCAGCGGAAGATTTCATTTAATGATTTCAGGTCGGCAGGATTGCTTTCCAGCTTTACCAGGCAGGAGCTGATATTCTTCAGATACTCCTGGGATTCGCTTAAGAATATCTCTCTGTAGCTGTCTTGCATAATGCTTTAGGGGTTATTGATGGCCCTGAGCACAGCCTGCAGGCCTTCAGGGTTAGGAATAATAAAGAAATGGCCCCTTATGGAAGTGGCCGGCTCGCGAAACTCGGATTCAATCAGGAGAGCGGATTGATACTTGCAGCTTAGCTCAATAAGCACATAATCCACAATCGCCCCCGCCATATCCACGATTAATTCCGGGACCGTGGGGACCAGGCCCATGCCGATAAAGCTGGAAAGAGCGCCGAGGTAGGCGCTGGTAAGAATGACTCCGATTTCCTTAAGCGCGGAACGCTCCATATCCCCGATGACGCTGTTTTCCGACGGCGTCTTTCCGGTCATTAAGGAGGCAAGCGTAAGGGCGTCTTTTTGGGAGAAGATAAAAATAATGGTGCTGGGAGATTTACCCGGCACCATTATTTT
>SCPY01000256.1 GCA_004299495.1 bacterium
TAGACGCAATACGGTTCTTCGGACAGAAAATCTCCGGTAGCCGAATAAGCGCGGGCGCGGCATCCGCCGCAGACTTTCTTAAACTCGCAAAACCCGCACCTGCCTTTTAATTTTGAATCATCCCTTAAGGTTTTGAAAAGCCCGCTTTCAAACCAGATAGTTTTGAACTCATCCTTTCTTAAATCCCCCGCCTTAACCGGCAGATACCCGCAGCCAAAGACCTCGCCTTTATAGGAAACAAAACATACCCCCTGCCCCGCAAGGCAACCCTTGGTCATCTCATGGAAAGCGGATTTAGGCGAATCACTTTCCGCCTTGCGGACAAAAGGCTGGCAGGCATCACAAGCCTTCGCCTGAACATCCCTCTGGCGAGCTACCCGGTAATAATGCGGGGCGCAGGTGGCTTTTACGTGAAGCGAAGAATTTGACTTAAAATCGTACAGGCGGTTAAATGAGGCTTCGTATTCTTCGGCCGTAATCTCATCCCCCTCTATCGCTTTACCTCTTCCTACCGGAACCAGGTAGAATATATGATATGAAACTGCTCCTTGCGTCAAAGCGAGTGAGCCGATTTTCTCGATCTCCGCCAGGTTTCTTTTGGTAATAGTAGTATTTATTTGCAGGGGAATTCCCGCGTCTTTAATGCGCTTAATTCCGGCTAAGGTTTTTTCAAAAGCGCCTTTCTTTCCGCAAAAGCTATCGTGGGAGCAGGCGCCCGCGCCATATACTGAAACGGCAGCTAATTTTATGCCGCTTTGCTTAAGCTGCCCGGCAATGTCCTTAGTAATTAATGAAGCATTGGTGGCTAAGGTTGGCTTTAGGCCCGATTCATCCGCGTAGCGGACAAGTTCATAGATGTCATCGCGCAATAATGCCTCGCCTCCGGAAAAAACTATTATCGGCTTGGCAAAAGAGGCGGCTTCCTTAATAAATTTTTTTGCCTCATCAGTAGTCAATTCATCGGTAGAGCGTTTGCTTTGGGCACAAGCGCGGCAATGAGGGCATTCTAAATTGCAGGCCCGGGTGGTTTCCCAGAAAATCAGGCGTAAATCCATCATTGTTTTTTTCTAAAGAAGAAACTCCGCGGCGATTAACTCTGCGGGATCAAAAATGCGATTGTCAGAAGAATTCCGTAGGTAAGCGTAAGAGCGATGGTAAGGGCATTTGCCGGAAGGAGCTTTTCCACTTCATTATAATTCCTCAAAGCAACTCTCGCGGACCTGATTGAGAAAATAAGCGTGGCCAGCACAATCCAGGAGAATTTCGGCAGGATATTATTGGTAATTAGAATCAAGCTGAAGAAATAGATCAGGAAAAGCCAGGCCACATACACATAGCTTGCCTTCTTTTTGCCAAGGCGTACCACCCAGTTGGTTTTGCCGGTGGTCTTGTCCGCTTCATAGTCGGGGATCTCATTTATCCAGAGGGTACATCCCGCCAAAAGCCCCATCAGGCAGCCGATAAGAATAACATTTAAATCCACTGCCTGTGTCTGAACATAATAAACCCCGCTTAACATTATCGGCCCGAAGGAAACCGCTACCGCAAACTCTCCCAGCCCTCTTTTAGAAAGATTAACCTTAGGGTGCACATAGCCGACAGCCAGGAAAACCCCGATTATCCCCAATAAAAATATCGGCCAGCCTTTAAGCATGGCAAGATATATCCCTATGCTTGAGCCAATGGCGATGAATAAGCTTCCCCCTGCCAAAAGGGCTTGCGGGCTGAGCATCCCTTCCTGAATAACCCGTGAACCGCCGCTTAGCGGGGTGGGTGTCTGGTTGATATTATCGGTCCCTGAGCGAAAATCAAAATAGTCATTCAGGGAGCTGGTGCCGAAATGAATCAGCACCAGGCTTAGCGCGGACAATATCCACAAACGCAGGTCCAGATGGGCATTCCGGGAAACAATCGCCGCCCCCAGGAGGGAGACCACAATGGTTAAGGCAATAAAGGGCGGGCCCAAAACCCGAAGCCACCCCTTTACCCATTGCGTAGGAGAACGCGATATTAACTGGCGGATTTTAACTGGCATATTGGTTATTCCTGACTGCCTATTTTCTTTCCATTGATTACCGCTGAAATAAGTTTATATATCTTAAAGGATGACTCTTCCGCATCTGTCGCCGTTTCACGCTCTGCGTAAATACAAAACTCCTCTACCTTTCCTATGCCCGGAGCAAGCCAAATTTCGCAATCACTCTTCTCGTATCCGACACCCGATGCCTTCTTATTATAAATCACGGAAAACTTAAGGCAATCGGTAAATTTTCCAGCCGGGACTTCTATGTCTTCTATGGATTCTAACTTAATCAGTCCAGTTTCGGCCACTTCCTCTTTCTTTTCACCGCTAACGCTATACTCGGACAAAATTGTCGAATATTCTTTAACTAGCCCTATTTCTATATTAGGAAAGGCCAACCTAGGCGGCCTATACATTATATATTCGTCTTTGTATTCGTCTTCGCCTTTCTTAAAATTTTTATATATTTTTACTCCTTCAGAATCAAAATGTAAATACGCGCAATCCCCCTCTTTAGCCAATAACATCTTTATGACTTCTTTCCCATCAATTATTTCCTTGCCTTTTATCTCATTTATTGCCCTATCACTTTCCTCATCATCTGTTACAGAGTACTCCCATATATTGCCCTGATTCATAGGATAGTATTCTTCTAAATTATACCCTAAGATCGAAGTGGAGTACAGAATTACTGATCCTACTCCTAAAATTAAAATCTTAGCATTTCCCGAAAGCAATCCCTTCCTCTTCGCTGCCTGCATCTTTGTTGTTTGTTTGAGGCACATCTTAAGTTTTATCAAATCCATAACTGCGTTAACTATTACTTTTTTGCTTGCGCCAGTCTGTTTTCCCTTTAACCTGGGAAAATGCCCTACCGGAACTTCCTTTACCTTACAACCTTTTGCTTTAGAAAAGATTTCTGCATAAAAGACTCCACCGTTACTTGTATGCGTATTTTCTAAATTTAACGTTCCTCTTTTAAACAGCTTAAATCCGCAGTTTATGTCTTTAAATTTCAATCCGAGCAGTAAAAATACTAACCACCCATATATCCTGCCCAACGCAACCCTCCAGAAACTATCTTTTCTATTATATCTATTTCCTATTATTATATCATAATCATCAGCAAAAGAAATTAATTTATCGATCTCTGAAATATTAAATTGCCCATCAGCATCCATAAACAAAACAAATGGATATCTGGACTCAACAAGCCCTGAAGTCAACGCCGCTCCATAACCTAAGTTTTTACGATGTGTTATTATCTTTGTGCAAGGAATCTTTTCTGACAATTGGTTTAATATCTTCTCAGTATTATCTTTGCTGCCATCGTTAACCAAAATGATCTCATAATCTTTAATTATCCTATGTGTTGATAGAAATTTAGCCGACTCATCTACGGTCTTCTCTATGTTTCCCTCTTCGTTATACACAGGAAAAATAACAGAAAGAGAATATCTTTTATTAGAGAGATTTAATTCTTCCATATAATAGTTTTATAGATTTCGATGTTAAGGATAAATCCAGGCACAACAGACGAGAAGGCCTTAAATAGTACTCGATAAATGCGTGGTGTATAAATTTATCGACAACCGCGGACGACTCAACCCTGTCACAGCAAAGACCGGCTCCTTTGTAGGGGGTTATTCCGTGAAAAGAAACAAAATCAAAATTTAGTGCTTTGATATGGCGCAGCGCATTTCTTCTGTCTTCATCTGTTTCATTAGGCAGTCCAAACAGAAAAAAAGCAAGAGTCATTATACCGGATTTCTTGCATAATTTAACCGCCCTTTCGATTTCTTCAACAGTAATATTCTTATTTAGATAATCCAACGGCTCCTGCCTGACAGCCTCAATTCCCAAATGAATTATCCTGCATCCGGCCGCCTTCATTTTATTTAAAATCCCTATATCCAAAAGGTCAGCCCTGGTTTGACAGGCCCATCTAAACCGATATTCTTTCTTAATAAGGTAATCGCAAATCTGCTCAACGATTTCCTTGCAGGATAAGAAATCTAAATCCATAAAATAACCCGTTCTTACTCCATAACTTTCTACAGCAAGAGTTATTTCTTCCAACACTTGCTCCTTTGATTTTGACCTTACCCTGTCTCCATACATAATTTTATTGCAAAATATGCATTTGGAATAACAACCTCTGCTTATTTCAAACAAGGAAAACCTATCCCCAAGTATTTCATAAGAATATTTACGGAAATCCAGCAAATGAAAAGCCGGAACAGGTAGAGTTTTCATGCCTAACGGCTCTCTCGCCAGATTGAAGGATATGTTTTCTCCATTAAAAAAAGTAACACCCTTTATTTGTGTCAGCTCGGCATTCCGGCATATTTCCAGGACGGTTTCCTCCGGCTCTCCTCTTATTACTGCCTTTGCCTTGGTTAATCTTAATATTTTTTCGGATTCCGCAGTACCATGATAACCCATAATATATACTTCTTCATGCGCGTCTCCTATGCGCCGAACAGTTTCCAGAAACGGGCTAATATTTATATTCGGGCACTGCCATCTGTCCAAAGGCGAAGAGGTGATAAAAATCTTATCGTAACCGCCTATGTAATTAACTATTTTTTCTGCCGCTGTCCTCCTGGCATGCGCATCAAAGATTTTAACCTTATGACCCTCTTTTTCTAAAAGAGCCGCGCAATTAGCCAGGCACAATGGAGGCCAGATGCGATTATAGGTATATTCGCCTTTACTATACGGATAAGGCAGGCAAGGGTTAACTAAAAGAATTTTCATTTACTTACGGATAAACATCCTCCTTAAAAATAGCCTGATGCCCAGAAAAAAGGCCTCATAGATTATCTGCTTTGACATCTTAGATGAGCCAAATTTTCGCTCGGTAAAAACTATGGGTATTTCTTTAATGCGCAATCCTGCTCTCTGACATAAAAAATTTACCTCTATCTGAAAGGCATAACCGGTTGAAACAATTGAAGCTAAAGGCAAAACCTCTAACACTTTCCGCAAAAAACATTTAAATCCGCTGGTGCAGTCGGTTATCCTTAAACCAGTCATCTTACGCGCATAGATATTAGCCACGTAACTGAGTATGATCCTCTTTAAAGGCCAATCTACAATTCGTATTCCATTAAGATATCTTGAACCAATTACTACATCAGCATCTCTAATGGCTTCCAGGAAAGGCAATATATCCTGAGGATTATGAGAAAAATCAGCATCCATTTCAAAAACATAATCATATCCACGCTCAAGAGCAAACCTAAAACCTCTAATATAAGCCGAACCCAAGCCTAATTTTTCTTCCCGCTCTATCAAAAAAACTCTCTCTGCATATTGGCTATGCAGACCCTGTATTATTTTTTTAGTGCCATCAACAGAATTATCGTCAATAATCAGAATGTGCGGATCCCCCCCCTAAACTTAACAGTTGATTAACCACCTCTTTAATATTATGGAACTCATTATATGTCGGCAGGATAATCAAGGTCTTCATTTTCCCTCATCCTTTAATAATTTCTTGGTCCGGCTTGATATTCCTCCATCTGGACGCCCGGGAATTACACATTCGCATCTTTTAATCGCGGTATCTTTTTTATTTTCCAGCAGATGAATCTCTGCCCGCCTTAGATAATACCTATACGTTTCGTTCTCTGGCACAGCAAATATATGTTCAGGTAAACTTATAAAATAGAAAGAGTGTATACTGAAATAACAAATAAATCCCAGAATGAAAAAATTAGCAAATTTATATTGCTCCTTAAGATTAACCAGCATTCGCGAACAAATAATAATCTCGGGATATATCGCCGGGGCAGAAAAAAAGCAATAAACATTCTACGCCTATGATCCGCGCAGTGCCAATATGGAATGTTCAAACGTCAAGAATTAAAAGAGTAAACAAGCCTACCCCTATCGATTGCTCTGCCAATTTATGTATAAAATAAAGGCTAAATGTGCCAAGTAATGCAAAAATGATGCGCCCGCCAATATTGCTTTCGCCAAATATGGCATAGCCAACCTTTAGGATGTAAACAGTAAGCAGACGATTCTCAAGTCCGCGGTCTCCAATTGGCAAATTTATTCTAGACGGACTAAAGGATATTTTTCTGGCAAACTCCAGCCTTTCTTCTTCTTCGCATTGTAAAGATATAATTATAGCAGAATAAAGGCGTATAAGAAATACCGTCACCAAAAGTAATAGCATCTGCGCATCTACCAACCCCCCGGAGGCTCTATTAATTGGAAATTTTCTGATATCTTAAAAATAAACCAAATATTCCTAAATACTGCATAAAACAGAATCAATATAAGCCAAAGCTTAATATTAAATTTCTGCCGGGAAACAAAAATACATACTACTATAATCAAAGCAGGAATAACAAATACGAGATGAGCGGAATCTTTCCAATCAACTATAGAAAAAACTATCGCTCCAATTAAAGACCAGAATGACAGGACGGTTTCACGGACATCTATTATCTTAGCTTTTAGTAATGACACTAAAAGCGAACCTGCACCAAGAAAGAATAATGGATAACCCAATTCGTAAGCAAATCTCTTCCATAAATCATAAATAGAAGGATAACTGCCGTACCCAAGAGAATTTATATGGAAAATCCTATCCCAGATGTGGTAACGAATGTGATCCAAGAAAAATGTACTCGAATCTATTATCATGCCGTAAATCCAGAATAAAACCGTTCCGCAGATAAAACCCGTAACTGCCGGGCTACCAAGAATCTGCTTTATTCTCGGGCTTTTTAGGTATAAGAGGTACTCGCGGGCAATTACAGCCATAGGAAGAATTACCGCTACTTGAGTTGCCCATGCCGATAATAATCCTATGGAAAACAAAGTTAAAGATTCGCCAACATTAAATTTCCGAAAAGTAATGTACCCGTAAGCCAAAGAGATAAGCAAGAAATTTGTCAAAGCTATATCCAGGCCAGCGGCTGACAATATGAACACCTGTGGCAGGGTAAAAAAAACGAAGGTGCCCAAAAGACTTAACTGCCAAGATTTGGTTAAATGAAAAGTGAGATAAAAAAATACCATTGCTGCCAAAGCAGAAAAAAGTAAATTTGGCATTCTTGTTTCCAGCAGATATGGCTGATTATTAAAATAACTATACTCCTCTTTTATTAGCTGCCATAGTCTTGCTTTCTTGACTGTATCAATATCCAGCATGCCACCGCTAACAGAAACAAATCTGTTATAGCCTATATCTATTTTTTCGGGAAGTCTGGCATCAAATCTCAGGTAACCGTTTTTAACTTCGATTATTTCTGCACACATACCTGAAACATGAGAATCGGAGAAACAAAATGTATCGCCTTGCTGAAATTCTTTCTTTAAAATATCCGCTGCCTCAACAGCGATATCATAATAATATTTCATCCTGTCTAATTTGTCTGAAAAAAGCATGGTGTATGCGCTGTAAAAATGCATCAAAGGAGGATGAGCAAAATAAAAAAGAGTTTTTCTATCTGTTAATAAATATGGCCTGAAATGTTTTACCAGGCCGTAGGCCGTAGCCTGCCGTTCAAAGTCATGGTCTTCCAATGGGGGAGTGATATATACAGAGCTTATATATGCGCTTGTATAGACTGTTAAAAAAAGAATACAAATTATGAAATATCTACTAAAGGTTCTTATAGAGATAGCTTCTTTTTTATCTATTAAAGAAAACCTTGAAATAAGAATCCCGATATTGGTTACGACGGCTAAATAGATAAATTGACTGAAAGAATTTATATTTATCCGCAAGGCCAAATGAATGAGAATGCCCGCAGTAAATAGTACAGTGGAAAGAAAAGCTGTCCAAAAAGTAAAAGCTGGCCTGTCGGATATTCCCCTTCTAAAGAAAACATTAAGCCATCCGACACCGGGCAATATGAAAACCATAAAGTTTATGGTTAAACTTAAGGTAAAATCTCCCAAGGGGACATAATAATGCAGGAAATAAAGAATAAAGATTAAATTAGATAATATAATCAAACTTAGTTTTTTAAGCATCACAGCAACCTTTTCTATGCTTCACTTTGATGCATTTATCCTGGCAATTATCTTGTAAAGCTTCTCGGCCTTGGCGCTGTTGCCGCCAGAAAGATAAAATCCCGCCCTTTCGCAAAGATGCTCAGCGATAATCCCTTTGCGAGGCACAAAGCAATTCTCCGGGAAATTGATAAAATTCCATGCGTTAGAAAACAGATATATAAAGAACGTAATCAAAACATATCTAAATCTTTTATATTTATTCCCTAAATCCGCCAACAAATTACTAGCCAGGATTATCGCGGCAGTATATATGGGAGAAGCCCACCAGAACTCGTCGAGATGCAAATAACCCAAAGGCTTCATAAAAGACAGAATGATAAAGATTGCGCAAAAGACTGTTAACAAAAATCTTACAAAGCTTAACTTCCTAAACCTGAATGCGTAAACTACCCCTGCTATGCTGACCATGCCCGAAAGCCAATTCATAAAGGGATATTCAAAAGAGG
>SCPY01000257.1 GCA_004299495.1 bacterium
TGCAAGATAACAAACTCTATAATCTCATGGTAATTACGGATGTTCTTTATTTGAGGATATCTTGCTTCTAAATGGGAAATAGTGCCGGATAACACGCCTTTTTTTGTCTGCCTGCCTAAAGCTGGAATATTCCTATGAATATCCGGAAGCTCGATTCCCGCCTGAATAAAGTCTACCAATGCCGGGATAAAATCAGGGTCAAGGTCTCTTTTTACTACTTCTTCTTTATTGCCCGCCTCTAATTTCTCTAAATCTTCTTTCCAATAATCTATCAAGGCAAAGAGCAGTTCATAATTCATGCTGAAAGTCCCTAAGCTAAATCCAAACCGGTCATTACTACGAACCAGCGCTTCTAACGCCTCAACATCTTTTATGAATCTGCCTTTATTATCTAAGGCCAATGCCTTGCCGCCTGCTTGTTTCTTCAGGAATGTCTTTGCCGGATAAAATTTCAGAAGCCTCCCTTCCGGAGAAATCCGGATAATTCCTAAATCATGCAATTCTTCAATACTTACGCGGGATGGGTCTATCTTCACGACAAACTGGTCAAACAAAGCGTTAGAGCGCTTTAGTTCTCTAAAATCCTCTGTGCCAAACAGCAGGGCGTTAGTCCAGACTACCTCCATTCTTGCGGAGTCATTGGTGCGCGCAAAAAGGCTGCTCTGAAGGCCCACTGCCAAAAGAAGGCCCAAATCAATTACTCTATTATCCGAGGTTGTGATAGTGCCTGCCAGCTTCTGGGCGGCGCGGGAATTTCCTAAACTCTGCGCTAAGGGGCTAAAACGCTCTCCCTTTCCGCCGTTATGAAGCATTACGGTTTTAATCTTTTTATCCATGGCCAATTTTCTTAAATCTATCCCTTTTGCCCGCGCCATTTTTTCCGCCTGCAGCCAGGTAAAGAGGGTCCCTATATGATTGCCTCTATTGGTATCGTCCACCACCGAGAGGATGACCGCCTTGCTGCCAAAGGCGTATTCAAATATTCCCTGCTGATATGCTGCCTCTTCTTCTGTTGAAGAGCTGATAACGATAATATCATAGCCCTGATAAGGCTCCGAAGCTAAAACATTCCTCATTAAATCTATATTAGACCGGCGAACGTCAACCTGACTGCCTATGCTCGACGAGGCCGCCCCTGCCGGAGCCTGCCACCTGAATATGCGGGAGGGGTTACTTGAGGCGTTTATAAGGGTAAGGTTCTTTAAGGAGGCGGGAATAATCGCGCAGTCATTCCTGTTTAAAGCTCCTACGAAGCCGGCATCGGGAGCGCGTATCTGGAGGGAGCCCTCCAGGATAAAAACAGGATAGCCCAGGCCGTTAGTATTCATAGTAATATTGGTGGCAACAACAATCTCATCCACAATAACTTCGCCGGTAGTAAAAAGCCGGATAATCCTGTTATTGTCTCTATCCGAATAGATGCTTACTCTCCGGCTCCTGGCAGACCTTAAGTCAGTCCTGTTATAAGCGTCTATCCCGGCGCGGTTTTGGGCATCATCCAGGACATCAATAGTACCCTCAATGTCTTCTTTGCCCGGCCTTGGCGCCTTACCGTCGGTCCTGTCCCAGGGAGACACTGTGGCCCGCTCAAGATTGCCCTTGCTGATTTCCTCGCCGGTGGGTGAACGCGACCATTCCCAAATAAGCGAGCCTTTTCTGATGGCATGGATAAGCGCGCCCCTTACTACAATCAGGCCGCCTCTTTCTTCCTCTAACTCCTGCAAAAGTCCTTCTAATGTTCCCGCATTATAAGCCTGCCTCAGCATCCGAGCTGTCACATCCTGATTGAATCCAAGATAGAACCTGGCCCTATCACCTGCTATCATCCACATCTCCGGCTTTGCCGGCCGGCTGGGATGGCCTATTGCCGGATGCGCCTGCACGGACAAAGGCTGGCCGGCATCTATAAGCTTCATAATAGCGGCCATATAGGGGCCGTATTTTCCAAAGTGGCGCTCTCCCAGGATAGCCCTGCCTTCCCTATCAAGAAGCTGCCTGAGGTTTAGGATTTCTCCTGAGGCAAGCTCAACCTGGGAAGGGTAAGTTACATCATCAGAAGCCAGCCACATCTCCGCCACCGGCTCACTTGCGCTTACGCTTATATCCTGCGGGCTTAAGCCGAGCAATTGAAGGATTCGGGAATCGCTGGCCTGCCTTCCCCAGGCATAATTGCGGATGTTGAGCGGCGAAACACGTATTATACCCTCTACTGGAGAAGAAGCTGCCTGCCTAAGATAGACCCTGCCTTCTTCCCTGCGCCACACAAAATCCGCCCTCTCCAGCATCAATGTCCTTAAGCCATCTCTTGTCTCGTGGTGCTGTTTCTCGGAAAAATCCAGGATTATCTCCAGTCCCTTGTGGGTAGAGCTCTTGGCCATGTCTCTTGCCATCTTTTTCTCAAACCTGATCTCATCATCTATGTGCACGGAGATAAAGACATCTATCAGTTCGGATAGCTCCTTATCCAGGCCTAAGAACACCCCCTCGGTAACTACGATGTCTAAGCCGGGGCCGAGTATTCCCACCGGCTTTCTGGCGTGGGTATCCGGCATCTTAATGAGGGCGCCTCCTTCCTTGAGATGATAGAGGGCCCTCCAGATTTCAATATCGTTATAAATCCCCGGCCCCCAGAGATGGCTCTGGCGGTATTTTCTGGGAGGATACGCCCGGGGCTTGCGGTAATCGTATCTAAAACCGTCTCCGGGATGCAGATAGCCGTCAGCTCCGAGGTAGCCGGACTTCATACCCATTATCTGAGCGGCAGAGGTAAGCAGCTCTGCAAGGGTAGTCTTGCCTGAGCCCGCGGGCGCTACTATACCGATAACGACTGCCCTGCGGTCTCCTTTAGCCCGCAGATTATTCCTAATCTTGATTGCCCTTTCCAGGGCCACCTCAATAAACTTTAAGGTTTCCCTGGATTTATTTGCCTCAAGCGCACCGAATAGACCGCTAAAATCACTTTGCAGCCGTTCTGCCAGATTATCATTGGCTATTTCTACTGCCTGAAGAGGAATATATCCCCTCTCCCCCAATTCCACCGGGCACTGAGGAATAAACACAACCGCTCCCCTGTGGTATCTGGGATGGCGGTAAGGGAAGACAAAACGGTGATTATACCTTGTAAAATCCTTTTCATTGATATCTACATCATCATCCCTATACACCAGGGATTTCCTTATCCGGCCGCCTTCTACGCCTTCCCTGATCAAATTGCTGATTTTCAGGATAACCTTATCGTTAGTCCATCGCTTATCCTTGCGGACGCTGCTTTCTAGCATATACCTGTGCCAGGCAAGAAGCTCCCTACCTGTCTTTATGGTAAGATGCTTTAGTTTCTTTTCTACTTCTCCTAGCGAATCATAGACGGCCTGCAGGTATATTCTGCAGGGGTCTTTACGGATATCATAGCTGTCTATAAGCCCCAGGAGATAGCGGTAGTCTTTATCTTTTACCGCCCTGTCTAATCCGGACTGCTGCCTCTTATCAAGCTTAGGGCCTTCTTTGCGTTTTCGCGAAACCCTGCTCAATGGCCCTTCCCTGACCAAGGCGTCTTCCTTCTTGCGGGCAAGTTCATGGCGCGGCTTATCATAGGGAGGAGGGAGGAATTTCTCTACAAAGAAATGCAGAACGAACTGGGCCTGTTTTTCAGGGTTATCTTTCAAATCAGTGTTAAAATAATCCTTGGTGACATGAAGGCGATACAGGGGCAGGTCTTTTCCGGCTACATCGGCGCTCTCAAAATAACGGATATCATCTCTTCCGGACACCACGCTGGGATAAAGGCATTTACCACCCAGGTCATCAACAACAAAGGTGATTTGTTTGCGCTTCAGGTATAGAACCAGGGTCTCATATACGCTTCCCGGGGGAGCCCTGGCCTGCAGATATTTTACAGCCTTAGGGCTTACGGGCTCATCCCTGGATAGCCCCTGCGCCTGCAGGGCGGCGGATAAATCCAAGAGGTGTATTTTTTCAATATATAAGACATGATGCTTCCTGGAGTTAAAATTCTCATTCAAAGGCGAAGAACCCTGGGCTTGTTTTCTTTTTATCAAATCCTTAAATACAGCCGAGTATTCAGAAGCGGGTTTTCTCCACGAAAAATCTAACCGCATATTACGAATAATTAATCTATTCCAGGCCTCGCGATGATATTTCCTTACATCAAGCGCTTTCTGTATCGCCTTCTCCATCGCCCCGGTAAAATAATGGTCAAAAACAAAGCCTGTTCCTTTGTCAGTTAAATAATCGTATTCCTGAACCTTGTCCGCCAAGCCGCCCACATTATGAACAACAGGTATTACGCCATACAAATAAGAGTACAAATCTGTCAATTCAGATGGCGCTGATTTTGATGGTATAATACATATATCTCCGGCATAGATTTTAGGCCCTAAGATTGCTCCTCTATCGGAAATCAGAAAGTTCTTGGTGATCAAAACGGCGGCCCTGCCGGGGTAATCTCGCTGTAAGGCATCTAATTCAGCTATATCTTTGCCAAAGATACCCCTGTCTCCGGCTCCGGTGAGAATGAACTGGACGTCCGGATTTTTATCAAGAATGCTTCTCATTGCCCGCGGGATTATATCAAGGCCTTTACTGAGAACTATCCTGCCTATAAAAATAATTATCGGATTATCGGGGTTATCCGGTTCATCGAACGGCACACCGAATGCTTCTCTTACGCTTTGCCTGAGCAGCACCTTATTTCTTGGCTTTACTTCTATAACGTTAGCCGCGTCAAAATTAATGCCTACATAAGGATGGGTTGCGGGATTGGCTGAATCAGGATCTTTGCCATTTAATATACCAAAAAGCCTTCCCTGCGCTTCTTTTATTCTCAATACTCCGTCCAATCCGAACCCAAACTCCGGCCTAGTAATTTCTTTTTTATAAGTAGGGCTGACAGTAATGGCGATATCTGAATATACTATTCCGGCTTTTGTTAAATTGATGTCATCGTAAAATTCAAGCCCCCCGTCTATTTTAAATTCATTCCAATCAATACCAGAGCGAGGCAATAAGAGCTTATAAAACCTTCCTTGATATTCTAAATTATGAATTACAAAGGCGGTGGCTGTATTCTTAAACCTTTGAATATCCCGATAATTTATATGGCTCTTTAACAATACCGGAACCATCCCGGTAAACCAATCATTTGCAATAATCACATCCGGAACAACATCCAGCACCTCCATCGCGGCGAGGGCTCCCTTATTGAAAAACTGCACCTGATTCCAAGAGAGTTCATGTAAAAACATATTTATTTCAAAATCCGGCCTCACCCGTCCGGTTCTGAAAAAGTCAATATCTTTTATAAGCTCGTAATCCTGGGGTATTCTCTGCCCTAAATACGGTTTTGCGCTATACAATCCCCGATGTTTGTGCCGCAAGAAAATATGTTTAACGCCGCTTTGTTCGGTTATAGCGATTCCTGCTTCCTCTTCAATGCCATCCACAGATATGAAACAAGACTTTCCGGTATCCTGGATATTATATGCGGAATAATCAAGAGAGCTGTAACCCAAAGTAAATACCCATGGCTCTATTATGTATTCATCATCAATTACATCCGGCAGAGCCCTTGGCAGCTCCTTCATAACGATTGACATTCCGCCTGCCTGGAAATATGGCGCAAGCTCGGGAGTAAGAAATACTGCCACCAATTTTTTCTTGCCGCCTTTGTCTGCCGGGCTGGATGCGGTATCTTTTAATGCAGCTATTATGGTCATTTCACTCGCCAAGCTGAAATTATTCGCCACAACCTCATTCCAGAATCTCTCAAAAGAATCTTTGTTGTCAAAAACTCCTTCCATAAATTCAAGCCCCGAGCCTCTCAATAATGGCAGTAATGCCTCTTTTAATTCTCTCAGGGCATCTGCGCTGTATAGCGTATTAACTCCAAACGTATCATTAGCCACGGCGGATAGATCTTCCCTGAAGCTGCCATCCTGATTCCTTAACCTGATGCTTCCGCGAGAATATATTGCCTCTAAGCCGTATCTATTTAAAAATTTAACGATGGTTTCAGGCGTAAAATGTGAATAGTGTACCAATGGCAGGAATGAAGCTGTTTTCTCTTTGGCAACCTTAGCCACCAAGCCGCCGCTATTAGGAATGTCGGTGAGCACAAGCAATCCATCTGACTTAAGTATCCTCCTCATCTCCCGCATAAATTCTGCCGGACGGCTGATATGCTCTATGGTTTCGCCCAACAAAATAACATCAAATTCCGAATCATTAAATCTCTGGGATGACAATTCTCCTTCGCGGATATCAACGCCTAACCCTTCTCTGCCCATCCCTGCCGCTTTGGGAGACAATTCAACGCCCAATAGATTACTTTCCGGCCATCCATACTTATCTTTTAAATGATATAATGTAAAGCCGAATGCGCATCCTAAATCAAGGAACTTTCCGTTTAATTTTTCCGGATTGCTCCGGCTAAAATAATCAACTATAAAGTCTACCTGCTGCTTGGCGCGATAACTTTCGCCGGACAACTCTTTATCCGGCAGGGAATTAAGAGCGGAGTATCTGGAATAGGTATAATAATCATCCGGTTCTTCCCTGGAATGAGGATTAGTATATAACATTCCGCAATAATTACATTTTACTATGCGGTTAAGCCGGACATAATATAAAGCTGTGTAGTTATTCTGTCCGCAAAGCATGCATTCTGTAAATTGCCATGTCTTTGGAGTATAGGCGCCTTTGATAAACCTTGCCCCACCGTCAAAATATGGCTTGCCTTCGCGGCCGGCTAAAATCCTGTAGTCTGGCAATGTTTCAATAATCTGTCCCGGCTTGCCGTCAATTAAATCCTGTTTTGAGGAGTTAATTTTATCTTCTTCTATCGGAGAGGAGCCGCGAGTCTGCATCAGGGTTCTCCAGTTATCAAACAGATGTTTAAACTTTACCTCTTCAATATTTGCGGAAGCTATCCCTTCTTCGATTCCCTGCTCCGTAACCTTCTCAAAAATATCCTCTGTCCCCGCGTGAATATACCCGCCTAATTGAGGTGTTCCAAAGCCGATCGGGAAAAATCTATGTAATTTGCTATAATCTTGCGGCCAGACATAGTGCGCCCCGGCTGAAAGTATCGCGATATGCCCAACATTCTCTTCCTGCAATAATTTAATGTAACTGTGAGTTGTAAGATGAAGCCGCGCTTCATCTTCGGATTCGCAAACCACAACCCTTGCCGGATAATTACTTAAGGTGGATACTCTTACTTCCCCTACGGAGAATTCCGCCTTCCTCTCTATAGTTTCTATTAACCATGGCTCATTCTCGGAATCCCAGCCCTGTAAATGCAGATGATTCACAGAGGCAGCAGTAGCCCAGCTGTGGAAACCGTATTTTAAATATTTTCCTCTGCTAAAGCCCCTTAATTTAGCCAGTAACAGCATATGCTCTTTTGTTAAAAATTGCGGCGAGTTATCCTGAGGAATAGGAATCAGTAAAAAATGATATGTAGAAGTGGGCTGATAATGCAGGCAAATAGCGATGTGTTCTCCGTCTAATACAATATCCAGAAACCTTTTTGCCGGCGGGGCCCTGCCAAGAATATCATTCCAATTCAGCTTAGCGGGATCGTAGGGCTCATATACAGGCCTTATAAGCCTATTCTTATGGGTATCGCCTTCATATTTGTTTCTTTCGGCATTCCATATTAATCGCCAGCGGCCGGCCTCTTTCTGCTTCAGGATGCGCGGATCGTAAACAGTCAATCCTTTATTTATGGCATCCAAACAGAGTTCCCTTAAAGTTGCGTCTAAATCTAATTTTCCCTCGGCGACCAATTGCCCCAAAATCCAGCTTTCCATCTTTTCTAAGGAGCCAAGGGTTTCTTGCGCGAATCTGCCTTCCCACTGTCCGCCTCTTGCGGCGACCCTTTGCCTCGCAGCAAGCTCTGTCGCGGCATAAATAAATATCTTCAACAGCTTCAAAGCGCTGATATTGCGGATCGTTTTTCTTTCTGGGACACTAATATAGACGGATTTCGTTTTTATATCTACGCCGTATTGCTTCCGGAATAAATCAAACGCGCTATCAGAATTTATAACTAACCAGGCATTCATTTCTCTTAATGTTTCATAAATATCTACTTCTCCCAAATTATTCGGAAGCTCTATTTTAAGCCCGGCGGTAAGCTGAATAACCTCTTTTGCCATCTGATTAATATTTTCCCGCACCGGAGAAGATTCTGCCTTAATCTCTCTGTGCGCCTGGAGAGCTCTTTCTAATACCTCCTGCCAATCTGCGCATTTACCTATGCCGGTAGGAATAACCACAATCCTATTCCTCCCCGTAGGCGCCCAGAGCTTGGGAAAAATCTCAGAGTGGTATCCGGTAAAGGCAATGACTACCGGTATGCCCGCCTGCGCACCTTTGTCGGCCGCGGAGAAATGCTGGTTCATTGAGTCATAAGAGAAAGCCTCATTAGCAATGGTGGTCATGCTCACCCATCCGCCAATGCTGCCGTAGAAGACTATAAGCGCGGGCTCTCCGGCTTCTATTTTCTCTTGAGCCGAAAGCTCATTAATCTGGTAACCCTTTCCGCTGCCGGCTTTATCTGTTATAGGAATAACCCTTACCCCCATGCCCTCGGCCATGTCAATCAATTCCTGAGACAGGATTTCTTCTTTTTCTCCAAAACCCCTGTCCAGCATCACCACATTGCCTTCTTCAAGTAAAGCCCTCAAGTGCGCTTTCTGAAAATCCTGCCCTAAAGATTTTGAATATTCATTGCCTACGTCATATTTTACCGCTAATACATAATGCCTGCCTAAACCGAACGCCTCTTTAACGGTTTGGGCCGACCTAAGTAATTTTTTCTGCAGATAGATAGTCGGATAGGCCGGGCCTTCCGCTCTTTTACCGAACATACTGTCTAATCTATCGTTTAAGAGTATAGCCATGGGTTTTGCTGCTCCAAGGTCTGCCCGAGGAAGAGTATTTTCCCAATAGAAGTATCTCTCCGGAGAAATGAGCGGACGGAAACCCGAAGAATCTACCCTGGAGTCCGGGCCGAAGATCAGGTCAGGATTAATCTTTTTTATCATTTTCACTAAATTAAGCCAGGACAGAGAATTCTCCACCAAACCGCCCTGCCTGGGCCTTTTCAATAACCTGAATTTAATCCTCTTATTGCCTCCAAAAATCTGCCTCATCTTCTTATCGCCGATAATTAAGTAGAGCGTGGCTTGAGGATAAAGCTCCAGGGCCCTTTTGATTAATACGCTGGTGATGGCAACCTCTGCTCCGTAAGTTAAACGCGGAAGCACTACCACCCTTTTTACATCAGCCCTATCCTTAGTAAACAAAGCATTCTTCCTTACCTGGCTGTGGTAAATAAAATTATCTTTTTCGTCATTGACACCGAAAGACTTCAGGGCGCGGTCAAATTTATCCAAGCCTGGCAGGCGCCGGATAATCTCGGCTATCTGATAGAAAACCCTTACTAACACATCCCTGGACTCTATGGTTAAGAAATCAGCCAGGTATTCAATGATATCCTTAAACAGCGGGCCAAAGGCAGTCCTGGCAAGGGATGCGTCCGGCATCACGGCAATCCTGATGATTGCCTCAGCGCATCTTCTGGCTGCCGCCTGCTCCAACGTAATGGATTCAGGCCGGGATATATCCGGTAAAGTATCTCTGCCGAATCTCTGGTGCAAGGATCTAAATTCATCGCTGGATGTTTTGGCGATGAATTTTGTGACTACGGGCGAAAGTAGATTTTTTAAAGCCAGCTCCTCAAGTATGCCCTTGTAAGTAGTATTGTCTATAGCCCTGAAAGAGGCATTCTCCAGAATGAAGGACCGTACCTCCTCAAGGGTAGAGGTCTCAGCGAGAGCAGGAGAAGAACTGCGCAGAGTTTTGCTGGCTCTAATAGCTTCTCTTGCTATATCTTCCGCTGACATTTTAGAAGTATCAAAATCTACTCTTACTAAGATATTATCTGCTTTGGACTCAGCGCGCAGCCTCTGCTCCTTCTGGTCTCTGGCGGCCATATCCTGTGCCATTGCAGAGACAATAAGTGCCCTTACGCCGGACTCGCCCTTCTCTGAAAACTCCGCTTCATAATCCCTGCCCTCCCTTACCGCCTCCGAATATGCAGCTGCCAATCCTTTTACTCTAATAAAATCGGCTGCCCTCCTCTCGGCCTTAATCTCTGCCGGAAGATCAGCTAAATGCACCTCTATCTTTGCCTGCGGG
>SCPY01000258.1 GCA_004299495.1 bacterium
CCAAAAACTGCTCCTGGAATATCCCCATTCAACCTATTCCGCCTCCGCATTTTATTCTCTGGGCTGGTGTTTGTTTGAACAGGGTAAATTCCAGGGAGCGAAAGATAAATTCATGGCGATGAAGCAGGCGTTTCCCGTAAGCCCTCTGGCAAAAGAAGCGGATTTGAAGCTTGCCGAGTGCCTTTACCAGTTAAAGGATTATGCCGGGCTAAGAAACCACCTGGAGCTATTCCTTAAATCTGTTTCCGGCGAGGGAGAAGATTCGGCTCTGTTAAAATTTTACTTAGCCGAGAGCTGTTATTACCTCCAGGACTATCCTTGCGCAAAAGAAAATTACGCCTCCGCCCGAAAGCTCAGCCGGGATGATGATTTGATAAGTTTAATTGAGCTGGGGCTTGGCTGGTGTGCTCTTAAGGCCAATGAGTATCCGGAAGCAAAAACCCATTTTGAGCAGATTCTGAAGACTCAAGGTGAAGAGAATGCTTGGGAGAACGCCCTTCTGGGAGAGGCATTAAGCCGGCAGATTAGCCAGGAGCTTGAGCCGGCCTTGGAAAGCTATGAAAAGCTCATCATCATGGCTAAGAATCCTGCTACGCGCCTTGACGCTATTTTGGGAAAGGCAGAGGTGTTGTGCGGCCTTGCCAGGTATAAAGAAGCGGTTGCGGTTTATGAGCAGGCGGGGAGTTTTCAAGGGCCTGAGTTTGACCAGCCTAAGATAGCAAGATTAACCTCGGGAGCGGCTGAGGCGGTTTTCTATCTAGGAAAGGCCTATTATGACAACGGTGATTATTTGAGCGGTTATCTAAGCTTAAGGAATTTTCGGGATAAGTTTCCCGTAAGCAGCCTAAAGGACCGGGCGCTTATTTTAGAGGGTTTATGCCTGAAATCTCTCCGGAGATACCAGGAAGCATGCGGGATCTTCAGGTTGAGCGCCGGATCGTCCCAGGATTCGGGAATATCCGCCAGGGCAGAGCTTGAACTGAACGACTGCCTTTACACTCTGGGAAAGATTGAGGAGGCGCTTTCCGGTTTTGAGGCGATACGCGCAAAGTATCCACCTTCTGAAGCTACGGTTTCCCTGGCGCTTTTAAAGCTTGCCGGCCACTATGCCCAAGAAAATAAGCTTGACTTAAGCAAGGGTTATTTGTTAGACTTGATAAGCAGCCGTCCTGAGCCGGACATATTAGATGAGGCCTATCAGAGGATAGTCAAAGTATGCAAGGCGATGGGTGATCTTAAAGAGGCTATTTCCTATTATCGTTTGAGCCTTAAAGAAAGCCCAAGAGATCTCCTCCGAAGGCAGTTTCAGCTTGCCGAATACTTGGAAGAGGCCGGGGAGTTTCAGGAGGCGATAGGGCTTTATTCCGGCATAGCGGGAGACAGCGCTTTACTGGCGAAGGGGTTGTTGCGTTGCGCGAATATAAGCGAGAATAGCGGAGACTGGGAGTCGGCTTTGCGTTTCTACGGGATGGCCGCGGAGCTAAATGTGCCAGAATCCAGATTCGCCATAGAAAGAATAGAGACGATTAAGGGAGGAGATAAAGAATGAATCTCTGGCAGATGAATCCGGGGAAGCTTTTTGTATCAGGCGGGCCGATAATGTGGCCTATCCTGATTTGTTCAGTATGGGCTTTGGCGGTTATTATAGAGAGATTGTGGTTTTTAAGCCGCATCAGGATAGACGCGGATAGATTCTTAAGAAGTGTTTTAGAAAAAGTTAAGCAGCGTAAGATAAAAGAGGCGCTTTCGGACTGCGATGCCACAAAAAGCCCCATCGGCCAGATACTCAGGGCTGGGATATTAAAAGAGGGCCGGACGCGTCAGGAAATAAAGGAGGCGATTGAGGATGCCGCTTTGTACGAGGTGCCGCTGGTTGAGAAGAATCTTAATGTTTTGGCAACCATCGCCCATGTCTCGCCTCTTTTAGGGCTATTGGGGACGGTTACCGGGATGGTAAGGTGTTTTCAAACTATCCAGATAAAGGCAACCTCTTCGCATCCATTAAGCCCCGGAGACCTGGCTGGCGGCATCTGGGAGGCGCTCTTGACCACGGTATTCGGCCTGGTAGTGGCAATACCGGCGTTTATCGCGTATAATTACTTGGTAAGCAGGGTAAACGGAATTATTCTGGATATGGAAAGAGCGGCAGCAGAGCTGGTAAGCCTGCTGACCGAATAGGGTTATGCGCTTTAAAAGACACATAGAGTTAGAGCATGGCCTGCGACCTATAGATATTACCCCCCTTATTGATATGGTATTTCAGCTTTTAATCTTTTTTATGCTCACCTCAAGCTTTGTTGTGCAGTCAGGGCTAAAGGTAAACCTTCCTAATGCTGCAACCGGCGAGCTTAGCCAGGAGCAGGGGCTGATTATCACGGTCTCGCGGGAGAATATGCTTTTTCTTGATAAAAAGGTTATTACCGGTAAAGAGCTCAAATCCGCCCTGCTAAAGGCGCGTAAGAACAGGATGTCTGTTTTGATTATGGCTGACCAGCGCTCAAGCCTGGGAAGGGTGGTAGAGGTATGGGATATGGCCAGGGACTTGGGCGTAGAGCAGGTAAATATAGCCACCGATCGGGAATAGTCGGATTTGATTAAGCTCGTCCAGCCTCATAAAGTTGCGTGCTCATTAAATTTTTCCTTGCATTAGTTTAAGAATATGATATATAATTAGTTAAGGGGTCAAGATTATCGTAGTACATCAGGTTTATATAGGCAGAGAACTTGGAGGAGAGCATGATTACCGAAATCGGGATTACCGCGGGGGATATCTGGCACTATTTGGACCATCACGGAGACGCGACCCTAAGCCAGCTGGTAGTTAATATTGATAGGCCAAAGGATCTGCTTTTGATGAGCTTGGGATGGCTTGCCAGGGAGGGCCATGTTATTTTGCATCAGGAAGGTAGTGATTATAAGATTTCTTTAAGGAGGTAGCGGCATATGCGCAATAATAAGGGGTTGATTTTAGCTATAACCATTATTTTTGTGCTTATCCTGGTGATTATGTCAGGAACTGTTCTGCTTATAATTACCAATCACGCCCGCGTTACCGAAACGCAAATTCGGCGGGTGAAGTCAGTTGATGCGGCAGAGTCAGCGGCTCTGGTAAGGGCTTATGAGGAATTGAGATTGGGAACTCTTAACCCTATTCCTCCCGCCGCTTATTACAATTCTGCCTATTTGACCTTAAATAATGGTACGACTATTGTATCTCTTTGTGTAGGAGCTAGAACTGTCGGTGGCAACTATACCTGCGGTAGTGAGAGTAACTTGCTATGCACAGGCGCAGCCACGGCTCCTCCCCAATACTGCGTAAGGGCAAAAGTAAGGTATTTTGAGTAGTTAAGCCATAGCAGCCTCTCTCCCGCCTTATTGCAATTCTCCAGATCTAAGTAAATTCAGAAAGCTATAATTGTGTATAGTTTGTCTTAATTTGCCTGCACAATATCATATTTCGTTGTAGTCAGGTAATAATAGTCTAGCGTTTTTTCTGAGTTAACCTTTTATACAAAAGAATAATCTAAGTAAATCTATTATATAAAATATGTCTATTTTAAAAAAATACTTGACAAAGTAAATTTATTATGATAAATAATAAAATACATTTGTCAAGCTTGTTTTAATGTAGAATATGTTTTCTCGGTTAAATAAACGTCGTCTCGCTTTAGGGAAAATCTTATGGCTAAACTAATGGATGTGGATGAACTGGCAAAATACTTAAGGCTGCGCCGCCAGACTATCTATAATTGGCTGCATGATAAAAAGATTTCCGGAATAAAAGTAGGCGGCGTATGGCGTTTTGACCGGCGCGAAGTGGATAATTGGCTTAAAAGCAAGCATCAGAAATCATCGGTGTAGGTAGAATATGCCAGCAAAAAATTTAGGGATATATTTTGGCAAAGACACCTTAAGCTTGGCAGAGGTGGAGGGTAAGCGCATTACCGCTCAAGTAAGCCTGCCGCTTGAGCAGGGTGTAACGGCTGACGCGGCTGTAGATGAGGTAAAACTTGCGGCTGTGTTGGGAGGCGCTTTAAGGGAGCGCAGAATCGGCGCGCGCAAGGCATTCCTTGGCTTATCCCATCGTAACCAGTTTATCCGTGGCTTTCAGATGTTGCTTTTAAAGCAGGCGGAGATGAATTCCGGAGTATTGTTTGAGGTGAGAAAGTATATCCCTTTTAAGACCGAAGACCTGGTATTTGACTATCAGCGCAGGGTAAACAAAAAGACCGCCAAGATGGATATTCTCTTTGTTGCCGCCACCAGAAGCTCTCTGGATGGTTATCTTTCAGTTTTAGGCCAGGCAGGATTGAAGGCCTCGGCGGTTGAGCCGGCAAGCTTTGCGTTGCTGAGGGTCCTTTCCCTTACCCAACAGCTTGATCATGGATTGTCATTTGCCCTGGTGAGCTTAAAGGGCGCGGATGCCGAGCTTACCATTGTTGATAAAGGTTTTCCCTGTTTTAGCCGGGATATAACCCTGCCTCAAGTTAAAGAAGCAGGCGATACCAATAGTATTGATGAGCCGCAGTCTGTAAGGGGGCGCCTGTCCAGCGAAATCAGGGTGTCTCTGGATTATTTCAGAAGGCAATTCTCAGGCAATCCTGTGGATAGGGTCCTATTTCTTTCCAAGGATTTCAGCCGACAGGAGGAATTGGTCTTAGGTTTAAGCGAGGATTTAGGCCTGCCGGTAGAGAGGGTTGCGCTGGAGAAAGATTCTCAAACGCAAAGCGCTAAGGACCTGGATATGCTTAAGGCATACGCGTTGGCGCTAAAAGGAACGGTTAAGCTCAACTTAACCGTGGATTTAGCCAAAAAGAAGCTTCTGCAGCCTGTTATAGAAGATGTGCCGAAAGATGCAAGACGTCAGCTGGCCTTAAATATCAGCGCAATAAACATAGGTCAGGTAATTAAATGGCCTTTGGTCGTAGCCTTGGGATTGGCGATTGCGGCTTTTGCCCTACCGCAATCCAGGTTGTACCAGGCCGGAGCTCGGTTAAGCCAGATGCGCCAGGAGTTGGAGGGTTCATTGCTTGCCAAATTCAAAGGCCTGGATTTCGAATCTTGGAAAAGCTCCAGGACAGATTATCAGGGCAAGATAGAGACTATAGAAAAATTAGTGAAATCGCGATTTGCTTTTACTCCTTCCTTAAATGTTTTGCCCGGGGCGCTTATGGAGGGGCTGTGGCTTGAGAATATTAGCATGGCCGTGAGAGAGGGCCGAACCTCAATATTAATAAAAGGAACGGCGTATTTAGGAGAGCGCGGCGCGGAGGTGGATTCGGTTAACACCTTATATAAGGCGCTAAAGGGAAATAAGGATTTTATGCGCGGCCTAAGGAATCTGGAGTTGAAGTCTTTGAACGAGGGGCAGGCATACTCCGGAGAATCGCAGTATACTGTTACTCAGTTTGAGATTTTAGGAAGTTAGCGGGATTGAGGCAAGAACTATGAATACACCCTTATCCTCTCGGATATCAGCGCAGGAACTGTTAAAACGCCTTATAGGCAGGCAAGATCTGGTATTGGGAGTTGTCATTGTATTATGCGGATTTTTATTTGCCAACGTTATTTATAAAAAACAGCAGCAAAAGCTTAAAGGAATAGAGGCTGAAATAGCCCAGCAAGAGCAGAAAATCGCCTTGGCAAAAGAGCTGGTTGTTTTAGATGATAAGCTAAAAGCGATAACCACACCTTATATAAAAAAAGAAACTTCCTTTACAATTGGTAAATTCAGCGAGTTTGCCGCATCTAGCGGTGTCAAGATTATTTCTCTTTCTGTTGACGGAGATACGGAAATCGGCCTTTACACAGTAACCGGCTATAGGTTATCAATCAGGGCGGATTACCATAGCGTAGGAAGATTTATCAGCGCCTTAGAGTCGGCAGGGGATATAGTAAAGATAGAAGAACTTTCTTTGTCTTTGGTTGGGGCGCAGGCAAGGACGCGTAAGCAGAAAGATTCTGGCCAGGGGAATATTCTAAATGTAAATATGCGCGTAAGCGTATCTTTTATAAAAACATTATGAGATACTTTTCACGCACAGGGCGCAATATAATATCTGTTTTTATTCTCTTGTTTATTTGTTTTAGTAACAGCCTGTCTTACGCCCAGATAAAATACATTGCCTCAGGCCAGCGGGACCCCTTTGAGAATCAATTACCTCGTCTTGAGCCTGAACCTGATGTATTTCAAGAGCCGGAAGCAGAGATAGAAGTTCCCGAAGCTCCGGTGGTACCTCCAGAGATTACCGTGGGTGGAATAGTCTCCGGAGGGACTATTCCACAGGCGGTTATACAGGAGAAGGTGGTGCGTGTAGGCGATGCTATAGGGGGGGCGCGTATCACCAAAATTACCAAAGAAGGCGTTGAGGTTGTATATGAAGGAGAAACGTTTATGTTTCCCGCTCCTTCAAGGGAGGTAAAACCTGGCCAAGGAGGTAAAAATGTTCTACAGTAAAATCCATATGAGATTATCCGCTCTTGTATCTTTGATTCTTTCAGTTATGCTGGCCGCTCATCCGGCTTGCCTTATAGCCGAAAGCGACATCGGCGAACTGCTGGAGGATAAATCCTCCGTAAAGATTACTATGGATCTGCAGGATGTATCCCTAAGGGACGCGCTGAAGATGCTTTCGGTGCAGTCAGGTACCAATTTCATCGCCTCGGAGGCGGTGGCTGACCGAAAGCTTACACTCTATCTGGATAATGTGCCGCTTAGGGATGCCATGGATAAAATATTTAAGGTGAACAATCTCACTTATGAATTGGATGTGGAGAGCAATATCTTTACCGTTAGGGACTGGGGCAAGCCATCTCTAGATTTGGAGACGCGGATTTATTTTCTGAAATATACCCGGGTTACTAATTCCCGGCTCAATGAAGGGATTTCCTTAGGCAGTTCATCGTCAAGCTCATCCGGCAGTGCGAGCAGTGCGAGCAGTGCAGCAAGCAGCACCGGTAGTATGGGTTCTTCCGAAGGCTCAAGCGCAAGCTCCGCCACTGCAAACGGCCTAAAGGATACGCTGGCTACCGTGCTCAGCGAATATGGCAAGCTCATTGAGGACCCGGCAACAAATAGTATCATTGTTACGGATATGCTCAGCAAGTTTCCGGTTATTGAACAGCTTATAGCCAAGTTGGATGTGCCTATACCTCAGGTAATGATTGAAGTGGAAATCCTGGATGTGGATAAATCCGAGGTAGACAAGTTAGGGTTTAAATACTCTGATACCAGTATGCTGACATATACAGGGCCAAATTTCGGCGCTACTTTTCCTCTTTCAACCGGAAGCCTTCTTTTTAATGGGCTAATGGGCAAAGCGGGAAATGCCTCCTGGAATATGAACGGGCTTAGCTTTGCCATGAATTTCCTGGCCACGCGCACGAGTACAAAATTTTTAGCCCGGCCGAGGCTGTTTATGTTAAATAACGAGACTGCCCAACTGAAGTTGAGCTCGGATGAAGTTGTTGGTTCGTCATCGGTTACTGTAAGCTCTGAGGGCAGCTCTACAACTACTGTTGAGGCTGAAAGGGCAGAGACAGGTGTAATCTTAGGGGTGACTCCCCAGATCAGTATGGCTACAGGGGAAATAACAATGGTCCTGCAACCAATAGTCAGGGAGGCGGTGAAATCAGCCATAACATTGGGCACTCAAGAAGTAAGGGATGTTGAAGAGCGAAGCGTTAAATCTACAGTCAGGGTAAAAGACGGAGAAACGGTAATTATCGGAGGATTAATCCGCAATAAAGATATCCTTGGAAAGACTAGAGTTCCTCTTTTGGGCGAAATCCCGATTCTTGGCATGTTATTTCGCCATAAATCAACAGAGGGGACCAGAGCCCGCGAGATTCTGGTATTTATTACCCCGAAGATTATTAAGGGATCCGCGCCATCAGCAAGAGGCAGGTTGCCGGCGGACCATAAGCGCCTTAGCGAACGCAAGCAGGATGAGTATATCGGGCCTTCTGTCGGCCTCGCCGCGGGCCCTCAGCGCAGCGAAATCATGTCCCAGGCCCTAAAGGCATACGAAAGATAAAATAAACAAAAAAGTGACAAATCCGGTTTATTTTAAGTTAGGCGAAATGCTCATCAAGGAAGGGTTAATTAGCCCTGACCAGCTAGAAAGGGCGATTTTAGTCCAGAAGAAAGAGGGTGGTCGTGTAGGCGAAATCCTCATTAAGCTTGAAATAGTCAAGGAGTCTGACCTGGCCTATGTGCTGGGTAAGCAGCTGCATATTCCCTATACTTCGGCTAAAAGCGGTTCTCTTGTGCCGGCAGAGGATCAGGGATTGATGGAGCTAATACCTAAAGATTTCGCTATAAAGAATATAATCCTGCCTCTTTCCCGTAATATTAACTCCCTTACCTGCGCTATCTTTGACCCGCTGGACCTTACCCTCCTTGACAACTTAAGAAAAATGACAAATTGTGAAATTATTCCGGTGATTGCCACTAAAACCGATATTCTTGACGCGGCCAAGGCCTTTTACGGCAGGTCGGACTTGTTAAAGAACGCGGTAGAACAGTCTTACGGCGTTAAGGATATGACCATTGAAAGTGATGCGGATGCCAAGATAGATACTTCCCTTAGTATGGACCGGCTGGTGGCTATCGCGGAAGAGGCTCCGGTGATTAAGCTGGTAGAGTTAATTATCCGCCAGGCGATTGATGAGAAGGCCTCAGACATCCATGTAGAGCCTTATCGCAATAAAATCCGCTTGCGCTACCGCGTTGACGGAAAACTTTATGATATCCCTCCTCCGGCAAAACACCTGCACGTAGCCATTATCTCGCGAATAAAGATTCTGGCAAAATTAGACATCGCCGAGAAACGCCTCCCCCAGGACGGGGCCTTTATGGTGCGTATGGAGGACAGGACCATTGACTTGCGCGTATCCGTAATCCCGACAATGTATGGCGAGAAGGTGGTAATGCGTATTCTTGACCGTTCTCTGGTGGCTTTAGATTTTTCTTCTCTTGGCTTTGAGCCAAAGCAATTGGAGCAGTTTCGTAAGGCCATCACCTCTCCCTATGGTCTGGTTTTATTAACCGGGCCGACCGGTTCAGGAAAAACCACTACTCTTTACGCGGCGCTAAATGAGATAAAAAATCCCTCTATAAATATTGTTACAGTAGAGGATCCGGTGGAATACCGCATGGATGGCATTAATCAGGTCCAGGTAAAGCCGGAGATAGGGCTTACCTTTGCTCTTGCCTTGCGCGCCTTTTTAAGGCAGGACCCGGATGTAATATTAGTGGGCGAGACCAGGGATTTGGAGACCGCGGAGATTTGTATCCGCTCCGCCCTTACCGGACACCTTGTGCTTTCCACACTGCATACTAATGACGCGCCTTCCGCGGTTACCCGGCTTATTGACATCGGCATTGAGCCGTATCTTTTGATGCCTTCGCTATTGCTGGTGGTGGCTCAGCGGCTTATCCGCCTGCTTTGCCAGTACTGCAAGGAGGCTTATGAGCCGGGCAAGGAACATCTCGCGGGCTTAAACGTGGGCACTGAGCTTTTGTACCGGGCAAAGGGATGCAGTAAATGCAACCATATCGGTTATAAGGGCAGGATGCCTATTGTGGAGATGATGGTGGTAGATAGCAAAATCCGGGAGTTAATCGGGAGGAGGGTTTCGTTTCAAGAATTGCGCAAGGCGGCGGT
Source organism: bacterium (assembly GCA_004299495.1). Lineage (GTDB taxonomy): Bacteria > Omnitrophota > Gorgyraeia > Gygaellales > UBA12090 > SCPY01. The sequence continues at coordinate 9,669 of SCPY01000258.1, forward strand.
AGAGGCAGGCATGGAAACATTGCCCCAGAGCGGAATGAGGAAGGCGGAAAAGGGCTTAACCTCAATAGAAGAAGTCATATCTGTCACTATGGGGATGGATTAATTATGAAGAAATTTATTTTTACCGCCCGTGACCAGCAGGGAAAGATGATTGCCGGAGGAGAAGAGGCGGAAAACGCGGATGCCCTGGTGAGCCGCCTGCAGCTGCGGGGCCTCCTGGTTACCAACATCAAGGCTCAGTCAGAAACAGAGTCGCCGGCTTTGTCCAAATCCAAACTGGCTTCCGGCGCGCACAAATTCAGCCATCATAGAGTAAAAGAGGAAGATTTGTGCCTTTTTGGCCGGCAATTGGCTACGGCTATCGGTTCCGGCGTTCCTTTACTAAAGAGTTTGGATATTATTACCCGTCAGGCGGCCTCCAAAAGATTATTTGATGTCCTTAATCTCGTCATTCACGATGTTGAATCAGGCTTAAGTTTCCGCGATGCCCTTGCTAAGCATCCACAGGCTTTTTCCAGCCTCTGGGTGAACCTGGTGGAGACCGGAGAGGCATCGGGCAACCTTCCGCTGGTTTTAGAAAGATTAGTCGTTTACTTAGAAGCCCGCGCCGCATTTAAGCGAAAGATTTTTTCTGCTCTTATTTATCCGATAGTGCTTACCTTGGTTGCGTTCGGGGCAATTATTATCTTCCTTACCGTAATCGTGCCAAAATTCGTTACTATCTTTGAGGGATTTAGACAGAAACTGCCTGCCCCTACTGTAATATTAATCTCTGTAAGTAATTTATTAACCAAAAACTTCTTCTTTATTTTTATCATTTTTTGTGGTATACTTTATTTACTTAAGTATTACGCGCGGTCAAAGCCAGGCAAGGCCCGGCTTGACCGGTTTGTCTTGAGCGCGCCGGTAGTAAAAGAGTTCTTTCGCCTAAGCGAAATTGAGAAGTTTTCCTCAGGGATGAGCACTCTCTTAGAGTCAGGGGTGCCGATATTATTTTCCCTGGAAATTGCCGAGCGCTCCTCTAGTAATGGTGTGGTGCAGGATATTATCAGGAGCGTTAAGGAAAGCGTCAGGGAGGGTAAGCCTCTGGTTGGTCCAATGGAGGAAAGCGGGTTCTTTCCGCCGATGATTACCCAGATGGTTAATATCGGCGAGGAAATCGGAGAGTTAGATAAGATGTTTAAAAAAATCTCCGCCTTCTACTCTGAGATGCTTGAAACTAAGATTACCCGGCTTACGATGCTCTTTGAGCCGATAATGATTGTCTTTATGGGCGTAGTAATCGGGGGAATGGTTATTTCAATGTTTATTCCCATATTCAGTATTGCCAATATAGGAGGGGGGGGGTGAGAAAGGCAGAGCTAAGAAATAAGAAATGATAACTAAATTATTGCCGACCAAGAAAGGGGGAGAAATGAATACAACACAGAACGTAAAAGGCTTCACTTTAATTGAAATTATCGTGGTTATGATAATTGTGGGAATATTGGCTACCTTGGGGCTTACTCAGTACGCCAGAATGGCAGAGAAAGGCCGTACTGCTGAGGCAAAGTCTATATTGGGCACAATCCGTTCCGCCCAAAATGCTAAGCAGTTAGAAACAGGCAGTTACTCCGATATGGCGAATTTGTCTGTTTCAGTACCGGCTGCTTGCCAGGCTGATTATTACTTTTCTTACAACACATCTGCCACAGATGGAAGCGCTTCAGCAAGCCGGTGCACGAGCGGCGGAAAACAGCCGCAGGGGCCGAGCGGTGGCTATTTCATTAACATTACCCAAGCTGGTGCCTGGTCAGGCACTGCAGGTTATTTTTAAAAATAACCTTTGAGACACTATGAGAGGGTTTACTCTCTTAGAGTTAATGGTAGTTTTAATTATCGTAGGAATATTAGCAACGCTGGGTGCGTCGCGATATGGCAGGACCGTTGAGCGCTCCCGGCAGGCAGAGGCAATTTCTGCTCTGGGGACGCTTCGTGGCGCGCAGTTAAGGTTTGCCGCGGAAAATAACGGTAATTGCACAAGTGTCATAACAGACCTGGATGTTGATGTTGCCGCGCCTAAATATTTTACCTATAGCATACCGGTAACTCCTTTATGCAACGACGCTGATTTTACTACCGCAATAGCTCGCGCGACTAGGAATGGCGTTCAGCAAACAGCAGGGGATCCAAGCTATAATATAACAGTCGCAGAGAATGGTGATTTAATTTGCCCTACAGGCGATTGCGCCGGAGGACCGTAAGTAACTTTATTTGCGAAGGAACAAGGCTGAGCCTCATTAGCAATAATGAGGCTCAGCCTTGAAAGAGAAATGGAAAGAATAAGGATATCTATTGCCGGGTTCAGTCTGATGGAATTATTGGTAGTCTTAATTATTGTGGGCATTCTGGCGGCTTTGGCTATCCCTAACTACACAAGGACGAGAGAAAGGGCAATAGATAAGGAGGCGCAGACCGTCTTAAGCCTTGTACAGGCCGCAGAGAGGATGTATAGGTTAAAATCTTCAACATATTATGGCTCGGCTGTTTTAAGCGATATCAACGACAACTTAAAACTAAATTTAGCTCCTCAGAGATGGAACTATAGTATTCCGGCTGCTGATCCCGCTGGTTTTACCGCTCAAGCTGTAAGAATTGGTGGCACGAGAACCTGGCAGATTGATCAGGATGACCCGGCGGCGTCGTGCACCACAGGACCGGATTGTCCTCCTCCTTAAAAAGATAAGACGATTGATGCGCAGTGCCAAAGGGTTTACTCTTATCGAGGTAGTTGTTTCGGTAGTGATTGTGGCGACCACTGCCGCGGGTATCTTTGCCAGCTTTATCGCGGCCCAGAACTACGTGTCCCGATCAAGAGGGCGGGTAAGCACCTCTAATTCCATACGCCAGCAAATTGAGTCCCTGAAGGCTGACGTAGTGCAGCAGGAAGCGAGTAATTGGGGTGCTCCAAACTTAAACATTACCGATACGGATAACGACGATTGCGCTGATACAGATGATTGGACTGGGTGGGTAAATGCGAGCGGCACTTTTGGGGGCCCTCCTCTATATGGCAAGTTTCGCCGCTGCGTTTCTCCGGCAGGAACAGGTCCTGTAGCGGGACAATACCGCGAGGTACAGACTCAGTTAAATTGGATCGAGCCGGGAACATAAAATATGGCTATCCGCTATCCGTTATCCGCTAAAAGAGGGATTACGCTTATTGAACTGCTTATTGCCATTAGTTTGGTGGGGATGATTGTGCTGGCAATTGTGGCAGTGGATGTTGCCTCGCGCAGATTCGTTAATACTTCTGATTTTGAGGCCAGGGCGCAGAATCAAATCGCGCCAACATTGGATATGATTGCCAAAGATGTTTCGCTGGCAATTGGTAATGTTCGTGCTGATTCAGGTATCTGTAAGGATAGCGATCCTACTCCTTGTAATATAACGACCTCTGTAGTGTCCCAAAATATAAGATCCAGGATTGATAGAAATAGCAATCCTACTCCAGGCAATTATAGCGATGATACTTGGGTTGGCTATAGGTATAATTCCACAGGGAGTATTATACAAAGAAGAGAGTGCGCCTCGAACACATGGGCAACTTGCCCAACCAATTGGGATACAATAGCTACTAGCATTGTCGACCCGACAAATTTTACAATATCTCTAGATGGTTCCGTGCGAATGGTTATTTCAGCGCGGCTTCCTGAAAGAGACAGTACCGCAGTTACTTTAGAGACCACTGTTTTTCCCCGCGGCAATTCCGCTAATTAACCTTCTTCCAACTTTTGATTGCAACAAATCCCATCTTGTGGTAAATTATTAACGCAAAAAAGCTTCTGCTCGCGGGGCCATAGTAGAAATGGTACAACACATCCTTCGCAAGGATGAGATCCGGGTTCAATTCCCGGTGGCTCCACTTTCGCTACCGCGATTCTATAAATGTAAAATGAATGCGTATAATAGAGGAGCGTATAGCGTAGAGCGTATAGCGCATAGCAGGGCGTTGGCAGCGCTTTTTTTATTTCTCTTCTATCCGCTATCCGCTATCCGCTATCCGCTAAACGTTTTTGCCCAAGATATTAGAGAGCCCAATGTTGCCGGGCAGTTTTACCCCGCGGATAAAACTGCCTTAAGCCGGCAGATTGACCTCTTGCTGGAGAAATCAGCGCCGGAAAGAATAGGCGCGGATATCTTCTGTCTCATTTCTCCCCACGCCGGATATGACTTTTCCGGCCAGACCGCTGCCTTTGGCTATAAGTTAATCCGGAATAAGCCCTATAAAACCGTGGTCATTATCGGCCCCAGCCATTACTATGGCTTTAGCGGTATTTCTGTTTATGCTAGCGGAAGCTTCCGCACGCCTTTGGGCGGATTAGAGATTGATTCGGATTTTACTCAAAAAATAATTAATCCAGAACAGAAGATCGGTTTTATCCCCGAGGCCTTTGACAGGGAACATTCTGTTGAGGTACAGCTGCCGTTCCTGCAAAAGTCGCTTGCTGATTTCAAGATTGTTCCTATTGTAACGGGAGACTGCGGCTATCAAACCTTGAGGAATCTATCTGAAAATCTTATAAAGGCGATAGGCCAAAGGAAGGATGTGCTCATTGTTGCTTCAACCGACTTGACTCACAGCTATGATTATCAGGAAACAGAGATAATTGACCGGATTAACTTAAGCTATCTGCAAAAGATGTCTCCGGATGAGCTTTACGCTAAGCTTAAGGAAGGCGGAGCGCAGATGTGCGGGGGCTATCCGGTGGTAGCGGCAATGCTTACCGCTAAAGGATTAGGCAATACCGGCTTGAAGGTTTTAAGCTATGACAATTCGGCGCAAGTTACCGGTAAGAAAACAAAAGGATTATGGACAGTTGGTTATGCTTCGGCGGTTATAGTCCGGGAAAAAAGCGAGGAGGTTACTTTGTTAAGCCCCACACAAAAAAAACGATTGCTTGAGATTGCCCGCGGGACCATTGAGGAATATTTATCAAGCGGAAAACGGCTTGATTTTAAGGAAGAGGATGGACGGCTAAGAGAAATAAGCGGCGCGTTTGTAACCCTGCATAAACATAAAGAGCTCAGGGGCTGTATAGGAAATATCATCGGCCAAAAGCCTCTTTTTGAGACGGTCAGGGATATGGCTATAGAGTCCGCTACGGGAGACCCGCGTTTTGGCCCGGTTTCCAAAGAAGAGTTAAAAGATATTGAGATTGAGGTTTCGGTATTATCGCCGTTAAAAAAAATTACTCATATTGATGAGTTTCAGTTAGGTGCCCATGGGGTGTTAGTGCGCCGGGGTTTTGCCCAGGGGGTTTTTCTGCCCCAGGTCGCGACTGAAACGGGATGGAGCAAGGAGGAATTCTTATCTTACCTATGCGAGCATAAGGCAGGCCTTTCTCCCGACGCCTGGAAAGACCCGGCAACCGAAATCTTTATCTTCAGCGCCCAGGTTTTCTCTGAGTGATTCCCTATGCGTATCTATTGCCCTCCTGAGAATATCTCCAAAAACACCATAACTATCCTGGATAAGGGCCAGATTCGCCACCTGTCGCAGGTGATGCGCCTTAAGGTTGGAGGCGAGTTGCGTATTTTTGACGGCCAATCCCGGGAATACGAGTGTGTGATTAGCGCGATCGCCAGGGATAGGGTTACGCTCGCTATTCAGGGCGTAAGGAAAATAGGAGAGGATAAAAGCTTATCTATTTCCTTAGCCTGCGCCATCCCTAAAAGGGCAAAGATAGATTTTATTATAGAAAAATCCGTGGAATTGGGGGTGGATAGAATAATTCCTTTGCGGACAGAAAGGACTATTGTAAAGATTGAGCCTGATGGCGCTCAAAGAAAATTAAAGCGCTGGCAGGCAATTGCCAGGGAGGCGGCAAAGCAGTGCGGCAGGATAATCCTGCCTGTTGTAGATCCGGTTACGCCTTTTAAGGAAGCGCTTAGCAAGATAAGGGAATATGACCTATCGCTCATTCCTAATCTGGGGGCAGATGCCCAAAACATCAATGAGATCATGGGTAATTTTAAAGGCAGGTCTGTTATTATTTTCATCGGCCCGGAAGGGGATTTTAGCGAGAGTGAAATAGCCCTATCCAAAGCCGCCGGGGCAAGGGGCGCTTCGCTGGGGGATTTGACTCTAAAGGTTGATACCGCGGCTATCGCGGTTGTTTCTTTCCTGCGCTTTTTGCGGTTATCTTCTTGATATGGCAAAGACATTTTCCGTTAAGACGTTGGGTTGTAAAGTCAATCAATACGAAAGCCAGGCCTTACGGGAGAAGCTTTTGGAATTTGGCCTGAAAGAATCTAAGGGCGAGCCCGCGGACATCTGCGTGGTGAATACATGCAGCGTTACCCAGAAGGCGGATAAGGAATCTCTTGAGGCGGTGCGGCAAATAAGCCGCGACAGCGCAGGCAGGTCCCGAATATTTGTCACCGGATGCTCCGCCCAGAATAACCGCCGGGCACTGGAAAGCCAGGAAGGGATAGCCTGCGTTTTAGAAAACAGGCGCAAGGAAGATTTGCCGTCCATCATCTCGGGGGCGGTTGCGGATGTGAGTTCAGGGCCGTCTCTTTCCATTACCAGATTTCATCAGCGTACGCGCGCCTTTCTCAAGATTCAAGACGGCTGCGATAACGGCTGTTCATATTGTATCATTCCCAAGCTGCGCGGGCCGTCATGCAGCCGTCCTTTGCGGATAATCACGGATGAGGCAAAAAGATTGGCGGGGCACGGATACAGGGAAATAGTCCTCTGCGGCATTTGCCTGGGCGACTATGGAAGGGATTTGGGGATCCGCGACGGGCTGGTAAAGGTTATTGAGGAGCTGGAGGAAATTGATGGGCTGTCGCGTATCCGCCTGAGCTCTATTGAGGCCTCTGACATAACCCAGGCATTGATTGATAAGATGGCGCGTTCCCGGAAGCTTTGCCGCCATTTACACATCCCTTTTCAGAGCGGTGATGATAAAGTGCTGGCCTTGATGAACCGCAAGGTCCTTTCGGCCGGTTACCTTCAATTGGCGGACAGGCTGCGCCGGCATTTGCCCGATATTGGCATTACCACCGATATTATGGCGGGTTTTCCCGGAGAGGATCAGGCAAGTTTTAATAATACGCTGAGGTTTTTAAAAGAGATTAAGCCTTCAAGGATGCATATTTTTCCTTTTAGCCCCAGGAGGGGAACTTCCGCCTTTGGTTTATTAGATAAGGTTAAACCGCAGATTATAAGGCAAAGGGTCGCTAAGTTAAAGGCGCTATCCAAAGAGCTATCGCTTGACTTTTGCCAGGCGCAGATAGGCAGAGACTTGAATGTGCTTATTGAGTCAGCGCCTTGCCGGAAGTCTGGATTCTTAAAAGGTTACAGCGGTAATTATTTAAGGGTTTATATTGCCAGGATTAAACCTATTGAAAATACGGTAGTTATGGCGAAGGCGGGGAAGGTATTCCAGGATGGATTGCTGGCGGACGTGGCAGAATAAAAAAGAAAGCGCTTTCCTTGACACAACCTAAATTATATGATATACTTTAGCAAATTTATTCCATTAGCGGGCCCTGCCAAAATAAAAATATAACATAAGCACGATAGGAGAAATCATGCCTCTTCAGGAAACGCTGGTTAAATTCAACTGGGTTGATATTGTGGCTATATGTGTAATTATCCTAAGCGCTTACAAGGGGGCAAAAAAAGGGTTTATTATAGAGATTTTTAAGCTCTTAGCGGTAGTGTTGTCTCTTTCTGTCGGCCTGCATTATTTCTCTAAGGCCAGCGACAGCCTGCTGGAATATTTTCCGCAGGTAGGAATTATTTTCTCTGACCTTATCTGTTTTGTTGTCCTGGCGATTTTGTCTTATTTGGCGGTAACCGCGGCACGAGAGGCCATCAGGCGTTTTATCAAGACAGAGGAAGTGAGCGGATTGCACAAATGGGGAGGGCTTATTCTCGGCTTGGTAAGAGGCGCGCTTTTAACCGGCCTGCTGTTTATAGGTTTTTATTTTCTAAATGTCAATTATCTTAAGGGGAGCGTAAGCAGGTCTTATCTGGGAAGCCGGTTGGTATCGGCCGGGATAAAGGCATACGAATTTACCTTTGGCGGCATAGTTTCAAAGTTTGTTCCCGATGAAAGCCTTAATAAGAGTATTTATGAAGTTTTAGAAGAGGACCGGAAATGAAATTATCAAAATTATATGAATTAATGGTAAGCTATGGCATCGCGCAGGACCCTCGCGGCACAAAAATCAACGAGTATTTTAAGCAGGCCAGGGCTAACTACCGTAAATTAAAAGGCGCGGAAAAGGAGTGTTTTGACAGGGAAGCCCTAAAAAATCCGTTTGCCGATACGCGGATACTCTACGGAAGCCCGGATACCCAGGTAAAGAAGGCGCTGGTTGGAATTGATATAGAGGCCCCTGAGATTTTACTGGCGGACCGGATACGGGAGCGGGAAGGGCTGGACCTGGTTATCTCCCACCATCCGGAAGGCGTGGCATATGCCGGCCTGGCTGAAGTAATGCAGGTGCAGAGCTTTATCCTGCAGAAGATAGGGATAACAAAAGAGGCGGTGGAATCATTCTTAAAGGAACGGATAAAGGAAGTGGACAGGAGGGTATCGCCTGCCAATCACAGCCGTCCGGTGGACGCGGCGCGGCTTTTGGATTTACCCTTTATGTCCTGCCATACCCCCGCGGATAATTGCGTGAATAGGTACCTGCAGACAGCTATAGACAGAAGCAAGCCGGAAAAAGTAAAGGATGTTTTAGAAATACTGTATAAAATCCCCGAGTATAGGGATGGGCTTGCGCGCAAGGCCGGCCCAAAGATTATCCTGGGCGAGGCGAAAAACAAGGCCGGCAGGGTATTCGTGGATATGACCGGCGGAACCGAGGGGCCCAAGGAGCTCTTTGGGCGGATTTCCCAGGCCGGGGTCAATACCCTGGTGTGCATGCATTTGTCCGAGGAGCATTTTTCCCGGGCGAAGCCCGAACATATTAATGTCATTATTGCCGGCCACATCGCCTCAGATAATATAGGCATTAATCTTATGTTAGATAAAGTGGAATCGCAAGAGAAATTAGAGATAATCGGCTGTTCCGGATTTAAGAGAATTAAGCGATGATTCCCGAAAGCACCATTGAGGAAATACTCAATCGCGTTGATATTGTTGAGTTAATATCCGCCAGCATTCCTTTGAAACGGCAGGGAAGGACATACAAGGCGCTCTGCCCTTTTCATCACGAGAAAACCCCTTCTTTTGTGGTCAGCTCCGAGCGCCAGATTTTTCATTGTTTCGGATGTTCCGCCGGAGGCAATGCCTTGAGCTTTCTTATGCAGTATGAACGGATGGAATTCCCGGAGGCGATTGAGGCGCTGGCAAAGAAGGCGGGAGTACCCCTTCCTCAAAGAGCCTCCTTTAATCAGCAGGCGCAAAGCCAGAATGCCCAGATTTACAAGATTAATGAAGCCGCGGCGGAATTTTATGTTAATTATTTGTATTCCGCGGATGGCAAGGCGGCGCTGGCTTATCTTCTCGCAAGAGGGATTACGCGGGAAACTTTGCAGAAATTCAGGATAGGATTTGCCCCGGATAAATGGGATGGCCTGCTTACGTATCTGAGAGGCAAGCGCTATACCACAGCGCCCATTGAAAAGGCCGGGTTGATAATTCCCAAAGACGCGGGCGGATACTATGACCGTTTCCGCGGGCGTATTATCATACCGGTGATTGACGCCAAAGACCGGGTGGTTGCCTTTGGGGCCAGGGTTTTGCCTGCCCCGAGCAGGGCCGAGGGGCCTGTTTCGGGAGTCACAAAGCAGGAAGAGGGAATGGCCAAGTATGTTAATTCTCCGGAAACCCCGGTTTATACAAAAGGAAAAATCCTTTTCGGCTTAAGCGCGAGCTCCGAGGCAATCCGCGCGGCGGATCTCACGGTAATTGTGGAAGGTTATTTTGACCTGATTGCCATGTATCAGGCGGGAATCAAGAACGTCGCCGCGCCTTGCGGAACCGCATTAACCGTAGAGCAGATTCGCCTGCTTAAGCGTTACAGCCAGAATGTGGTGATGGCCTATGACGCGGATAGTGCCGGGCAGATGGCCGCCTTGAGGAGCTTGGGCCCTTTGGCGGAGGAGGGCATGCGGGTAAGGGTGGCAAGCTTGCCTGGCGGTTATGACCCGGACAGCTATGCGCGCGCCTTTGGCCGGGAGAAATTCCTGGAGTTAATCGCTAGCAGCAAAGATGTCTTTGATTACAAGTTAGGGGCTTTGAAATCCCGGTATAATCCCGCCAATCTTAGCGATAAGGCGGCGATTGCCTCAGAGATGCTCTCTTTAATAATTAAATTCAATAACGAGATTTTAAAATCAGCCTATTTGAAAAAGCTGGCAGAGGGGCTGAAGGTTGACGAGGGGGCGCTGCTTTCGGAGTTAAAGAAGATAAGTGCCCGGCCCCAGGGCGCGCAGGCTGCCGGACGGACGGCCGCGGTACATCCTGTGTCGCCGCTGCTAAATTCGCTTCCCACAGAACGCCTGCTGGTTAAGCTGATGCTGGAGGAGTCGGAGATTATTGAGCATCTGAAGGAGAGGATAGCCCCTTGCGATTTTCGGGACAGCGCCTTAAGCAGGATTGCCTCACGGATATTTGATTTATCCGGCTCAGGAAAGAAGGTTGACGCCAAAACCATTATAGGCCAATTTGAAGACGCGCGGATGTCAAAAATTATCTGCGAGCTGACCGCCTGCGAAGGGCCTAAGGTAACCGACAGGCATAAGCTTATTAATGATTGCATCGGCCGCCTGAAAGATGATATGCGTAAAATTAAACAGCGGGAAATATCGGAACAGATAAGATTGGCAGAGGCAAGCAAGAACGAGTTCCGCCTAAGAGAGCTATTAACAGAATTTCAGTCTTTGTCCCGGACCAGAAAAACCTAACCCGGATTGAAATCAAGAAAGAAGGTGGGATGTGAATAACAAGGTAAATAACAAGGTAAATCTTAAGCGCGACCTGAAAAAAATCATCAGTTTGGGCAGGCAAAAGGGTTTCTTGACCTACGACGAGTTAAATGACCTGCTTCCCGAAGAAATCTCATCCTCGGAAGAGATAGACAAGATTTTTGACCTCTTGGGAAGCGAAGACATTCGCATCGTAGAATCCATCCAGCACAAGGAAATACAAAAAGAAGAGCCGCAGGAAGAGCCGGCGGGTGACTCGCTGGTAAGCGAGAGGCTGATCCTGGAGAGCAGGTTTCTGCCTTTGGATGACCCGGTAAAAATGTACCTAAAGCAGATGGGCTCCATTTCGCTC
>SCPY01000259.1 GCA_004299495.1 bacterium
TCCGTGCAGATACTCAGCGGCTCATTAAAAGAGCATGAGGAGTTGGTTGTGGATTTAGGCGCGAAGGATAGCCTGGTCTTTAGAAAATTAGCAGGAGCAGTGTTGACAAAGGCGTAATTCATGCTAAAATTAGCTTTTAGTCTTTCGACGCGGCCGCCTTTGGCGGCCTGGCTCAAGACTAATGGTGAGTGTATTCAAACCATTAGCATTTGGCTGAGCCGAGTGCTAAAGGAGGGCAAATTATGGTAAGAACCGTAGATAATGAAACGAGGAAAAGGGCGATATTAGCAGTTACAATAAATCAATATATCCAGGAAGCCCTGCCTATAGCCTCGGAAGATATTGCCGGTGATTTTGATTTAAGTTCCGCTACTATCAGAAATATCTTCGCCAATTTGGAAGAGGACGGCTACTTGACGCATCCCTATACTTCCGGAGGCAGGATCCCTACCTGCAAAGGTTACCGTTACTACGTGGATTTCCTGATTTCCCAGATGGAACTTTTGGACGAAGAAAAGGAGCGCATTGTTAATGAATATAAAAAGGCCATCGGCAAGCTTGAAGATGTCTTAGAAGAGACTTCAGAAGTCATCTCCAGCATCACGCACTACGCCAGTATTGTTTCTTTTATTGAATGGCAGGATAAGTTTTTTTATAAAGGGATAAGCAGGATTTTAGAGCAGCCTGAATTCCAGAACTTTGAGAAAATACGCTTTTTGATGGCGATGATCGAAGATAAACAGCGTTTGTTGAAAATTATCAACCGCGATTTTCATGAGAAGGTTAAGGTATATATCGGGCGTGAATTAGGCTGCGCAGAATTAGATAACTATTCTCTGGTGGTCTCCAGTTATCGCTTCAAGGATAAGCCGCACGGCAAAATCGCTGTCTTAGGGCCGATGCGCATGGAATATAAGCATATTATTCCGGTACTGGAATATATTTCCGGCATATTAACTGAAACCTTAGAGGGAATTTAAATGGCTGAAGAAAAGACTATTACTCTAAAAGAAAGCGAATATTCAAAGTTAAAAGAAGAGGCAGAAAAGGCTACGGAGCATTGGGATAAGCTCCTGAGGCTGCAGGCGGATTTTGAAAATACGCGCAAGCGCCTTGACCGGGAAAAACAGGATTTTGTCAAGTTTGCCAATGAAGGAATTATCTTTGAGCTCTTAAACATACTCGATGACTTAGAGCGCGCGGTAGATTTGGCGGAACAAAAACATCAAGACTTTTCCGCTTTTTTAAAAGGCGTAGAAATGATTTTAGCGCATCTATATGAAATGCTTAAAGAGTTCGGTTTAAAGCCCATTGAGGCAGAAGGAAAGATCTTTAACCCGAATTTTCATGAAGCATTGATGCAGGTAGAAAATAAAGGATTGCCGGAACATACTATTGTGGAAGAATTGCAAAAAGGCTATTTGTTGAATGATAGAGTATTAAGGACCGCAAAGGTTAAGGTGGCAGTGCAAAAGGCCGATGGGGCAGTAAAAACAGAAGAAATAGATACAGATAAAAAAGATTAGGAGGCAAATATGGCAAAAGTAATCGGTATTGATTTAGGGACCTCAAATTCAGCGGCCGCGGTAATGGAAGGCGGCAGGCCAGTAATTATACCCTCTGCGGAAGGCGCAGGCGTGGCTTCAGGCAAGGCGTTTCCTTCTTACGTCGCCTTTACTAAAGACGGGCAGCGTTTAGTGGGCGAGCCGGCAAGGCGCCAGGCAGCCATAAACCCGGAAGGCACTATACAGGCGGCTAAGCGCAAAATGGGCACAGATTTTAAATTTAAGATTTTCGGTAATGAATATACTCCTCAGCAGATTTCCGCTTTTATCCTCCAGAAGATAAAGCAGGATGCCGAGGCGAGATC
>SCPY01000260.1 GCA_004299495.1 bacterium
GAAAAGATTACTTTAGATATCTCCGGGATGCATTGCGCCTCGTGCGCGGGAAATATTGAGGGCGCTTTGCGGAAAATTTCCGGCGTAAAGAGCGCGCGGGTGAATTTTGCTCTTGAGAAGGCGCAGATTGAATTTGAGCCGGAAAGGGTAGGCGCGCGGGATTTAATCGTGGCAATAGAAAAGGCAGGATATAAGGCGAAAGCCCCGGAGGAATCCCCTGACCGGGAAAGGCAGGAGAGGGAAAAGGAAGTAAAAACCCTAAAAATAAAATTTATCATTTCCATAATTTTAGCCGGTTTGCTTATGTATGCGGCAATGGGCCATTGTATAGGATTAAGCGTGCATACATTTATTATAGAGCATATGGCCTTGATTCAATTTATCCTGGCAACCGGAGTTTTGTCTTGCGGCTATCAATTTTTTATCCGGGGGTTCAGCGCGGTGATGAAGAGCCGCACTGCCAATATGGATACGCTGGTGGCATTGGGAGTAGGCAGCGCCTACCTGTACAGCTTGTTTGTCACTATCAACATTTGGCTGGGAAGTAAACAATACGGTTCAGACAATCTCTATTACGAAGTAGCGGCATTCTTAATCGCCTTTATTCTCTTGGGCAGGTATTTAGAGGCAATTACCAAAAGAAAGACCTCGGAAGCAATCAGGAAGCTCTGGAATCTAAGGCCCAAAGCCGCGACAGTGATTCGCCGGGGAGCCGAAGAAGAGATTCCGGTTGACGCGTTAGTGGTAGGAGATATTGTGGTGATCAAGCCGGGAGAGAGAATCCCTGTGGATGGCAAAGTCATTGAGGGCTATTCCGGCGTTGACGAATCGCTTGTGACCGGAGAAAGCCTGCCCGTTGAGAAGAATACAGGCGATACGGTAATCTCCGGCTCAATCAATAAGACCGGGAGTTTTAAATTTAAGGCCACAAGAGTGGGCAAGGAGACGGTTTTATCCCAAATCATCAAATTAGTGGAAGAGGCGCAGATGTCCAAGGCGCCGGTAGAGGTCCTGGCAGACAGGATTGCCGCGGTTTTTGTCCCTTCGGTTCTGGTGATCGCCCTGATTTCGTTTTTCGCCTGGATTTTATTGGGCAAAAGTTTTATCTTTGCCCTTAGTGTTTTTATCACGGTTTTAATTATTGCCTGCCCCTGCACCCTGGGCCTGGCTACTCCCACAGCGGTGATGGTGGGCACAGGCCTTGCCGCGGAAAACGGGATTATTATCAAGAATGCCGCCTCCTTGCAGGCTGCCCATGGAATAAAGGCGATAATCTTTGATAAGACCGGGACCTTGACCATAGGAAAGCCCAGGGTTACCGATGTAATCAGCTATGAGCAGGATGAAATTGAGGTATTGGGAATCGCGGCGTCTTTGGAGAAGAAATCCGAGCATCCCTTGGCAGACGCGGTAGTGGCCGCGGCTAAGGCCAAGGGGATTTTCCTTACGGAGATTCAGGCATTTGAATCTCTGCCGGGAAAAGGCATATCAGGGAAAGCCGGCGATGCCACCATATTCTTAGGCAACCGCAAGCTGATGGAGGAAAAAAAGATTGATATTCAAAAGGCGGGAGTTGACTTAGATAAGCTGGAGAATGAAGGCAAGACCGTGATGTTTCTGGCAAGAAAGGGCCGGCTTATCGGCTTGATCGCGGTAAGGGACACCTTAAAGGAATTTTCTAAAGAAGCGATTGACCGGCTTAAGGCAATGGGAAAAGAGGTAATTATGCTTACCGGAGACAACAAGCGCACTGCCTTGGCCATTGCCAAAGAATTAGGTATTGATAAGGTTTTAGCCGAAGTCCTGCCAAAAGACAAGGTAGATGAGATTAAGAGGCTGCAAGGCGAGGGCATGAAGGCCGCTTTTGTAGGAGACGGCCTGAACGACGCCCCTGCCTTAACCCAGGCGGATTTAGGCATTGCCATCGGAAGCGGGACCGATGTGGCAATTGAGGCAGGGGATATCATCCTGATTAAGGATGACTTGAGAGATGTGGTGATGGCCCTTGACTTATCCCGCTACGCGATGAAAAAGATTAAGCAAAACCTTTTCTTTTCCTTTTTCTATAACAGTTTAGGCATACCTGTTGCCGCGGGCCTGCTTTATCCTTTTACCGGATTTCTGCTGAATCCGATGGTAGCCGGCACGGCAATGGCCTTTAGCTCGGTGTCAGTGGTGAGCAATTCCCTGCTGATGCGCCGGTATAAGAGAGGGGCTCGTTCTTCCCGAGGCCCAGAATTTCATTGATGTCCTGTTTCGGGTTTGAGATAAGCTTTATGCCGTACCTATCGGTGAGCACATCCAGAATGCCTTCGTTTGCCCAGGCGGGCGGGACAGGGCCAACATATATTTTGGTAAGCCCCAGGGCAATCAAGCTCCAGAGAATAGCAATGGCATCCTGATTCATCCAGCAGAGAACCAGGGTAAGCGGCAGGTCGTTTACCCCCACGCCTAATGCCTCCGCAAGCGTGGTAGCGATGTCAATGGCCACTATAGCATCGTTACACTGGCCCAGGTCTAAAAGCCGGGGGATGCCTTCTATGCTGCCTAAGTCCAAATCGTTAAACCTGTATTTTCCGCACCCCAAGGTCAGGATAATGGTATCTTGCGGCAAGAGCTTGACAAACTCGCGGTAATATTCCATTTTGCTCGTCGGAGAGTCGCATCCTCCCACAAGAAAGAGATGGCGTATCTTTCCGCTTTGCGCCAATTCCTTTATCTTGTCCTTCAAAGACAAAACTACGGAGCGGGAATATCCGGTAGTCAGGACAACCTCTCCCGGCTTTTCGGCAAGTTCGG
>SCPY01000261.1 GCA_004299495.1 bacterium
GTGGGCAATAAAATTCCAGGCAATAAAGCCATCCGGGCAGATATTAAGCTCTTGGGGGAATTTGGGCAATATTTAGGAAACCGCAAGGGCAATGCCTTTACGGCTATTCATAATGCCGCGTTGTGGGAGCCAGAGCTCATAAGCGATGCCGTCAAAGCCTTGATAGATATAGATACTGAGAAGGTTTGGAAACTCTACGGCAATCTAATTATTGTAGCCTACCTTGAGAAGGCCGGACGCCAAAAGGACGCCGAAGAATTCGTTCGTTACTTTATGCGAAGCGCATCCGCGAGCAGCCCGCTCAAAAAAGAGAATAGCGGCTATGATTACGCAGCGCCATATAGGATTTCCCTGCTTCTGCTTATGTCTGAGATGAAGTTCAGGGAGGGCATGGAAAGCGGTTCGCGCTGCGATTATGAGCAGGCGCTTCGCTTTGCCCGGAGAGCGCGTTTGATGGCCGCTGGAAATGAGGCATTAAAGAATGAGAAAGCGGCCGCCCTTTTGTATGAGGCGTTGGCTTATAGAGGGCTTCGTAAATTCAGGAGCGCTCTTAGAAGGCTCAATGAATCGCTAAGGCTAAGAAGAAAAATCGCAAACGCGGGCAATGCCGAGTATGCCTCTGCCAGGGCCGAGCGCGAGGGGATTGGCTTATTACTTCGGGCGGACATTTGGTTGACGATGAATCATCCCGGTCTTGCCAGGGATGATTTGGAGCTGGCAATAGGTACCGGAAATCTCAAGGGGTTTTCTTTGGTTGAAGCCAAGGTAACTCTGGCAGAGGCGTATCTTAAGCTGGATCTGCCTGATATGGCAATGGCCCATATGAAATCCGCCATTACCCTGGCGGTAGCGTTATCAAAACATTCTGCTGAATCGGGCGCGCTTTCTGATGAGCAGTACAGCGATATCGATGATCTCTTAGCGCGCATCCGCGACAGGAAAAAGGAACTGAGTGGTTCCTCGCCTGTTATGGGCTTAGGCGAAAAATTTATTGATAAGCCGGCGAAAAGCCGCGAGGAGGAAATCAGCTGGAACGGTATTGATTTTAGGGAGTTGGCTGTTTCAGCAAGGTTTCACAAGCACGGGAAGATACGTTTATTGGATTACCTTTGGGGCCATGGTAATGCGCAAAAGAATGTGTACGAGTATGCCAATAGGCATGAGGTAGCATATGATGATGCCTATCAAGAGATGTCTGAATACGCGTCAGAAGAACTTCTTGATGCCTATGAAATGCTCAGGCAGTTCCGCCGTCCTTTAGCGCTCGAGGAGCTGTTGGAGCGATTGCGCGCGCAACGGCAGGAAATATTTATTGACGAGGAATTTTTGCTGGGGCGCGGATTGCGCTGGCTTGAGCTTCAGTGGTTCCCCATAAGGCGAGTGGAAAGCAGCTGGATTGTAAATGGAGTTGTTCGCCAGCGCTTGTTCAGCCTGAGAGGCTGGCCGGATAGAGCAAGCCGCCTCTGGAAAAAACTTAGAGGAGACGAATCGCCAAAAGCTATTGCGGAGCGGATCCGCCTGGTTAAGCGGGTTCATAAGTTGAGCTGGAAGGAGATTGGCGGGGCCTTGCGGAAGCCTCCCTGCACTCTGGCTACGCAGCTCAGCCACTGGACAAGGGGCCGCCATGTTCCGGGCGAGCGAAATCTGGATTATTCTTTGGAAGAATGGGGTTATATGCTGGGTGTTGAGCCGGTTTTTCTGCGAACGGGCTACAGCCGCGCGGAGCAGGAGCCGGTTGTTTTACGAATGGTAGGGCAGATGGCGTTATTAAGAGAGCGTTTGCGTGAACTGCGTCGTCTGGCCGGCCTTAGCCGCGGCACTCTCGCAAGGATAGCCGGTATTAATCCGCGCCAATTAAAAGAGTTTGAAGCCGGAATATACAACACCTTGCATAATCCGGCATACTGGCCAAGGCTCGCGGAGGCGATGGACGCGGATGCGTTTATTCTTCTTGCGGGCGGTCAACAGCCGATGAGCCTAGGGCAACTTATCGCCTTAGCGCGAAAAACCAAAGGGCTGAGCCAGGACGATGCGGCTAAGCAGCTTAGCGTCCGGATTGGAAAGAAAGTTAGCGGCAAACGGCTGAGCAATTGGGAGAGAGGCAGAAGGCCGTCGCGGAAGTTCCGAGAGCCGTTGAGGGAGATTTTGGGTTTATCCGCCGAAGAATTTTACGGCATGATGCGCCCAAATTCAATTAACCCGAAACCTGTCCGCGCGCCTGAATCATCCAGCCCAATCTCGGAACCGGGAAATGACAAACAATATGCTGAACCACGCTTTGTGCTGAGTTCGCCAAACGCGGATTCGCCCATAAAAATCCGGAATCCGCAAGAGGCAAGGTTGCGCAGCCCGGCGCCTGCCGGCACCAGCAGCCCTATAAAAACAGAGAAAAAAATCATCAGGCAGGGCGAGGCATTCGTTATCGCCAGCCATCCCGGATTGTTCGCCCTGCCGGATTTGCTGAGGTTGAATCGAGAATCCTGGATTGAGCCTCTTTGGGCTGGTAAGCAGGATATCGTGGAGAGGATTATGGCCGCCCCGGAGAATATCCTGACTGTCAGCTTAGGGGGAAATCCGATTCCGGTTATTGCCGCCATATATTCGTTAAGAAAGGACTTTCCGCCAATTGAAGATGTGCCCGAAGAAATGCTTCATTGGGAGAATCTCATTGGTAACGGCACGTTCAATCAGCCGCATGGCCAAACCGCCTTTGCCTATGATATAAGCGTAGCTCATTCGTACAGGGGAATGAGCTACCTGGTATCTTCAGAATTAATCGCGGATTTAGCTCGATATCTTAAAAAGCAGGGTGTTACGCGTTTCTATACTGCTACTACCCTGCAAAATCCCGAAATAGCGGGATACGGCGGTTTAGAAAATTATATTGATTTGGTAAAAGAGGGTTCGATGAAAGACCCGGCCATCAGGTTCCATTTGCGCCGGGATGAGATTAAGCCCGCGGCGAAAATTAGGCGTTTAGGGCCGGACTATAGGATGGATAAGGAAGGCAGGAACTGGCAAATGGTATTCTTTGAGTATCCTCTTGATTCTTTTTCTTCTCCCTCTCCTGCCTCCTCCAGCTCGCCGGTAGATGGCACCATTGAGGTTTTTGTAAGGTATTTTCAGGAAGAGCTCAAGAAGGACTATTTGAGGCGTGCGGCCAATTTGGCCGGCAGATTAATTCAAGGCATAACGGTTTTCAGTCCTATCGGAGATTTTCCTTATAGTTCCGGAATACAAATAGAAATTGCGCGCCTGGAGACCTTTAGCGGTATGGTGACTTTTTATATTTTAAGGAATAAGGTATCCAAGATAATTGAATACGCTTACGCGGTAGAAGGAGAGGCGCTAAGAGAATTTCAGGGTAGAAGTAACCTGATTGAAGATTTAGATAGGTTAGGACAGATGCTTGGAGAGCTTGGTTATTTATCGGAGCATCCGGCAAAAGAAGAAAGCAGGCTGCCTTTTATATCTTTCCCGGAACCTAAAGGTATATCTGTGTACGGCATTCCCTCTTCCCGGGGCAGAGCCACAGGCAGGCTTATCTTTAACAGGACAGGCAGCCTTCCTGAAGAGTTTACAGGAAATATATTCTCCGATGATTCTTTAATCCCGGACGATGTAGATAAGGCCCTGGCAGCCAACGGTTCCCTAACCGCAGGAGGGGCTCCTTTAGACCATGCCCAGCTTACCTTAAAGGCCAGAGGCATCTCCAGCCTAATTGTTCCGGAAGCGCGCTGGAAAGAAGTTAAGGGCAGGATGGTTTTAGAAATCAAAACTCCGCAAGGGGTGTTTGTCGTCAATGAAGCAGATATAGTAACTATTGACCCTGAGTTTGATTTGTTGAACGTGCCGGGAGCCGCCTTTGACCCTGAAGAGGATTTCCGTAATGATGTCAGAATGGCATACGATTTACTGATGCGGCTTAAAAATACGGATGAGCTGAACTATTTGGTTGAGTTAAATAACATTATCGCAGCTTCCGCGGACGCGGAGTTGTTAAAATTCATAGTTAGAATGATTTTAGTAGATAAAATATTAGCCAACGAGAAATATAATGCCTCAATCATTAATTCCGCCCTTAGGCGTAAAGAAGAGGAGTTATTGCCGTATGTCATTCAGATAGCCGCCGCTCACGAAGAGCAGATCCAGCATTTAATAAATTTCGCCAAGGAGCGGATTCCCGCGGTTCAGGATATAACCGAGATAATTTATATCCGCAATCAGCTGGATTTATCTATAAATAGGTTTAATGAGTTCTCCGGAGCGCTTCACAGGTATGGCGCGAATGTTACAACTAAGGATTTCCGGAAGGATATCGCGGCTATCCACAAACTTTCAGAGAAAATGATGGAGCATGAGCGGAGCGGCCTGATGGAGGCGTTAAAGAATATAGGAGAGAACCTGGGGAGCTGGTCTTTGGAATCTCTGCGCAGGGTTGTCCGCGTTATCCAGAAGGCCCAGGGGTTATCCGCTTATATGGCCTATCCCGGAGTTAACCTGATGGAATTAGCCCGCAGGGTAGGGGAGAGGATTTCAGAATATTATAAGGCAGGCATTGCTAAGGCGCCCGCTGACGCCTATGTGCTGGATTTAGGTAAAACTGACAATTCCTCCAGAGATTTGGTGGGCAATAAAGCCGCCGAAATAGGAGAGATACTCAAGAGCCGCGAGATTGAGGCGGAGGTGCCGGACGGATATTCCTTGACTAGGCTGGCAGTAGAGGAAATTATTAACGCCAATAGGGAGAACATTATTCCCCAGATAGAATCCGTCGTTGGCCCATCAAGATTGCCTCGTAAAGAAAAGATACTATCCGCTGCCAGGCTGGCTTTGCGGTTGGTTATTCCGGAGCCGCTTGAGGAAATGATTTTAGGCGGATATCATGAGTTAGAGCGCAAGGTGTTGTTTGAGGATAAACTCAAAGAGATAAAACGCCTTATGCAAGCGCAAGGGGTGATGCTTGATAGAGAGGTTGAGGACTTTTTAAGAGATCAAGGCCAGGCATCTTCTTTGCCTATGACTGTAGGAGAAATGATAAACTCAATGCCTATCGAGCCCTCCGGCAGAACCGTTCTTTATAATGCCTATCTTGAGGAGGGCGGCGTATTTGTGGTGGTAAGGTCTTCTTCAATATACGAAGACAGGCCGGAAGACGCGATGGCAGGCAGATTCGTTTCGTATCCTTATATCCGGGGAAGAAAACTGCTTTTAGAGCATATCTTACGCAATCTTGCTTATTACTGGTCGGAAATGGGCAGGGTAGATTCAACACAGGCTGTCCTGATTCATCTTCAGGCGGAAGCAGAGGTAAGTATGGTGGTTTCTTCTATAAACGGCGTAAGAGAGAATTGGGATGAGGCGGTAATCAACTCTGCCTTTGGCGCCGGCATAGGATTGGTTTCAGGTAAGATACCAAGCGACCTTTTTGTTGTGGATAAGAGTACCGGAATTACCAAGCACAGCATTCTTGCTCGCAAATCTAAAAAGTATGTATTTGATGAAGAGAGCGGCAAAGGAGCCAGGGAAATAGACGTTTCTATGGAAGAGCAGGGCAAGGAGACGTTGAGCGTGGAGGAACGGGCAAAAATAGCCGGGATAGCCCAAGGGTACCATATACTTTACGGCTTTCCCATTACCTTGGAGGCAGTAAAGAAAGGAGAAAGAATAATAGTGGTCCAGGTCCGGCCGCTGGTTATAAACTTTGAGATGATGTGGAAAAGCTCAAGCAGTCCCATTGAATTGGAAAAAGACATTTTGGAGAAAATATCTAACTTAAAGACTAAAACGGGTAAAGAGAGAGGCCTGTCAGAGAATAAACCTCTTTCTATATCAGCCCAGGATATAATTTCGGACTCAACATATGCCGATATTATGAATGATCCGAGGAATATCGCCGCTTTTCATCTTCTTCCTTATCTTAAAGAAAAACTCTCCGCGGCTTTAAGTGAGATTGAGTCCGAGGAATCGCGGGTTCGCCTCAACCGTTATATTACGGCATACAGTAAGCCTTTTGCTGAGGCTTCTGACGCTCAAGCTTTACTTAAAATCAAGGAATGGGTGGATGATTTTATTGCCTTCGGTGATATAAATACCGCTGTCCTTAGGCTGTTGGGCGCTGAAAAATTAGACCTGCAGGAGATATTCTCCCGGCTTGGCGAAATGCTTAGATTGTATGAATTGATACGGGGCAATTCCGCGCTCTATGCCAGAAGGCTTGAGGAATTAAGAGAATGGCGGGAAAGAATAAGCGCTGATGAATTGAGCCGTTTTGTAAATATTATACATCAAGAAGCACTAAAGGGAGTTTTTGGCTTATTTGATAAAACCATGGATAGGCAGGAGGCTTTTGGAGAATATCTAAGGCAGGCAGAGGCTATATCAGGGCGTTTAATCAGTATCGTTATGGATATGGATAGGCGGGAAATTTCCGATTATGATTACGCCCATGTAATAGACTTAGAAAACACTGCTGAACGCGAGGCATCTATAGGCAGAGAGATTGCCTCCAGGGTAATCTCCACTTTGCCTTACGGAAGAGGCACCCACGTCTATAGCATCTTTGCTGGCACAAAGGCCTGGTTCTTTTTAGATATAGGGATACACACCGCGAAGGTTTTTGTAAACGCCGCTCCCTTTGACCGGTTAGTTGATGTGGATTACGCTGAGCTTGGCGTAGATGAGTTTTTCGGAGCCAGGGAACGTTTAAACTTCGCCGCGAAGCTGATAAAAGCGGCAATGGATGTGCCTGTAGAGCAGACCAGGGCGACGCTCCACGCCCGGATTGATAAGAATACCCGCAAAGGCGCTTTGTCGCTTGATGAGATAGTGCATAGGGCTTCGCGCGTAATCCTGGCGCTTTCTTATTTGGCGGATATTGACGAATACGCGGAGCGCATAGCTCCCCAGGCATATCAGTACCAGATAGAAAGGCTTAGTTCGGGAAATAGCGGGTATACTTTGCTTAATATGACGGCGACAACGATGAGCGAAGCTGAGAAGGAGCGAAGAGGAATAAAGAAGCCCATTGAGGATATAAGAAAAGAAATGAGAGTTATGAATAAAGCGATAAACATTATCCTGAATGCTGAATTACAAAGGTTAGAATTAGGTGAATTTCCTTTTGGGGCAGCCGGACAGGATGCCATAGATAAAGGCTTTAACAGGATACTTGAGCGCGGCCTGCGCGAAGGGGCGCTTGTATTAGATGCCGGCATTCCGCGCCCCGCCGCCAGCTCTCCGGCGGCTAAGAACGCCAGGGAACAGTTTTCTTACGGTATCCCTCTGGGGATTGTGGAGACGGTCGCGATTGCGGAGGACCTTATTAACGACTATCGGGCATATCAAGGGTGGATATTCCGGCCTATCAGCAAAAATGCCCTAGATATGTTGTTAGTGAACGTCGTCATAGGTATAAGCGATCTCGGCCCTGATGGCGCTCTTAAGGCTATTGGCACGTTACGGA
>SCPY01000262.1 GCA_004299495.1 bacterium
GGCAGGTTGAGGGCTTAAAATCCATCTGGCGATTAAGAGACCCTAAGGTATTTAAAGGGATGTCCGCGGATATTAAAGAAATCTGGCACGCGAAAGAAAAAGAAGAGAAAAAGAAAAAAATTGAGGAATTTAAGGAAAAATATAAAGAGCATTTGGATAAACTTATTGACCCGGAGCATCCGGATTTCGGCCCAAAGAATAATCAGCTGCTTTGGATTCACGGCCGCTTAAAAGGCGGCCGCTCGGAGTTTTTTAAGCGCTTTATCCAAGATTCCTTCGGCTCGGCTAATTTCCACGGGCATACCACCGTATGCCAGGGCTCGCTTTATTTTACCGGCAAAGCAATGTCAGACCAGTATGATTTTGACGAGAAGGACCAAAAAGCCAAATGGGGAGCGGGAAAGAAATTTTATTGGCAGGCGGATTTATCGGGGGCTGAGTTTGTTATTTTTGTGGGGTCATCGCCATTTGAGGCAAACTACGGGCCTCCGTATCGCAGTAATAAAATCACCTCCGGAATTGTTTCGGGGAAAATGAAATACGCGGTAGTTGACCCGCGGCTTTCCAAGACCGCGGCCAAGGCCTGGAAGTGGCTGCCTATAAAACCGGGGGCCGAAGGGGCATTGGCCTTGGCGATGACGCGCTGGATAATTGAAAACGCGAAATATGATTTGAAGTATCTGGCGAATGCCAATAAAGCGGCGGCTAAGCTTGATAAAGAGCCGACCTGGAGCAATGCCTGCTGGTTAGTCAAGATAAAAGACGGCTCGCCGGCTGAGTTCCTGCGCGCCTCGGACCTGGGCCTGGAAAAGACAAAGAAAAGCAAAACCCTAAAAGACGGCACAGTCGTGGAATACGAGTTTGATAATTTTGCCTGCTATGCTAATGGCCAGGCTGTAACTTTTGACCCTAATGACGCGGATAGTCCCGCCGAAGGAGAATTATTGGTAGATACGCAAATAAGCGGAATCAAGGTAAAGTCTGCCCTGGAAATCGTAAGGCAGGAGAGCTATAGGTTTACTCTTGAACAGTGGAGCGAGCTTTGCGGATTAGAGGCGCAAGATATAGTTTCCATAGCCCGGGAGTTTACCAGCCACGGCAAGCGCGCGGTAGCCGATATTCACCGCGGAGTATCTCAGCATACCAACGGTTTTTATAATGTCCTGGCCTGGTATACCTTAAATTTATTGATTGGGAACTATGACTGGCAGGGCGGATTATCCGCGGCCTCAACCTATGATAATGCCGGAGAAAAAGAAAGCAAGCCCTATGATATGGCCAAGCTTCATCCTAAAAAGCTCTCGCCCTTTGGCATCAGTATTATCCGCCACGATGTAAAGTATGAGGAGACAACCATCTTTAGCGGTTATCCCGCGAAAAGGCCATGGTTTCCGATGGCATCGGATATTTACCAGGAGATTTTACCTTCAGCCGCGGATGCCTATCCCTATCCCATAAAGGCATTGATTCTGTATATGGGCACTCCCGCGTATTCTTTGCCGGCAGGGCAGACTCAAATTGAGGCATTGGCGGATGTCAATAAAATTCCCTTAATTATTGCTTCGGATATTACTGTGGGTGAGTCTTCACTGTACGCGGATTATATCATACCGGACCTTTCATACTTAGAGCGTTGGGAATTTCAGGGCTCGCATCCTTCGGTTATCTGGAAGGTCCAGCCTATTCGCCAGCCGGCGGCATCGCCCATTCCGGAGGAGGTGGAGGCCTTTGGCGAGAAAGTGCCTATTTCCCTGGAAGCATTTTTCTTAAAATGCGCTGAGGTAATGGGCCTGCCGGGATTCGGCAAGAATGGCCTTAAGGAAGGGCTGGACTTACTGCGGCCGGAGGATTATTACCTGAAGATGGCGGCTAATGTCGCCTTTGGCGATGAAAAAGACGGTTCTAAGGCCGCTCCGGATGCTGACGACAATGAGATAGCGGCATTTGTAAAGGCGCGCCGCCATCTGCCTAAGAGCGTCTTTGACTTAGACAAATGGCAGGGTTCAGTTATGCCGGAACTCTGGAAGAAGGTGGTTTATACCTTAAGCCGCGGAGGCCGCTTTGATGATTTTGAAAAGGCGTTTGACGGAGAGCATTTGAAGAATAAATATGGCAAGCAGATTAATGTGTATATTGAGAAATTGGCCAAAGCCAAAAATTCTATTACCGGAAAAGGTTTCCCTGCGACAGCCGCCTATTTACCCATTGCTGACTCACAGGGAAATCCTCTGGAAGATGAAAAAGAGGGTTTTTCCTTAAATTTAATCACTTATCGCGAGATAGCGCAGTGCAAAAGTCGAACCATATCTAACTATTGGCTTTTAAGTTTACTGCCGGAGAATTTTATTCTTTTAAACCCGCGGGATGCTTACCGTCTCGGCCTTAAGGGCGGAGATGCGGTCAGGGTTGTCTCAAAAACCAACCCCGAAGGCGTCTGGGATCTGAAGGAGGCAGGCAAAAAACCGATTGAGGGAAGGCTGAAACTAATTGAAGGGATACGGCCCGGCGTAACCGCCTTCTCCCTTGGCCATGGCCACTGGGCATACGGATCGGGAGAAATTACTATAGACGGAAAAACGGTTAAGCCGGATGAGCGCCGCGGACGGGGAATCCATGCCAATGCCGCGATGCGTATTGACCCTTTCCTTAAGAATGTCTGCCTGCAGGACCTTGTCG
Organism: bacterium; assembly: GCA_004299495.1. Classification (GTDB taxonomy): domain Bacteria; phylum Omnitrophota; class Gorgyraeia; order Gygaellales; family UBA12090; genus SCPY01. The sequence continues at coordinate 2,677 of SCPY01000262.1, forward strand.
GCGCCTCGGTTGCTTTCTATGATACCTACGTAAAGCTGGTGAAGGCTTCTTCGGTATAGCTTCTATGTCCAAGGCCGCAGATATTTCTTGCATTAAACCCCCTTGAGATTATAATGTGTTTAGTTAATACTTAAGCCATAAAGGCTTTTGCCGCTTAATGATGGAGGTGCAATATGTTTGGATTAGGAACGCAGGAATTAATCTGGATTTTTCTTATTCTTTTGCTTCTTTTCGGCGCCAGCAAGCTTCCCC
>SCPY01000263.1 GCA_004299495.1 bacterium
GATGAATCGCCACCAACCCTCCAATGACCGCCCTATCCTCTATGGCTACATGCCCGGCAAGGGTCGCGCAGTTTGCCAGAACGCAATTATCTCCTACCGCGCAGTCGTGGGCGATATGGGAATAGGCCATGATCAAATTATCGCTTCCTATACGCGTTACTCCTCCGCCCTCCTCGGTTCCGGTATTAATGGTAGTGAATTCGCGGATGATATTATTTTCGCCAATCACAAGCTTGGTATCTTCGCCCTTATATTTCAGATCCTGCGGAGGGCTTCCCACCACAGCCCCGGAATAAATAGCGCATCCGCCTCCGATAGAGGTATTGCCGTCAATAAGGCAGGAGCTGCCCACCTTTACCCGGGGGCCGATTTTTACCTTAGGGCCTAACACGCTGTAAGGGCCGACCTCAACATCTTCGGATAGCTGCGCGCCTTCCGATATAATCGCGGTTTTATGTATTTTATGTGCGCCCATTATATTTTAAGCCAGAGCGAACATCAGCTCGGCCTCTGAAACAACCTTGCCGTCCACAAGGGCCTTGGCGAAAACCTGGCCCGTCCTGGCCTTAATCTTTCCCGCCTCAACCTCAATTATAAGCTGGTCTCCGGGAAGCACGGTCTTTCTAAACTTGACGTCATTAGCCGCCATAAAATAGGCCAGCTTTCCCCGGTTTTGTTCGGGAGAAAGCATCATCACCCCTCCCACCTGGGCCATGGCCTCAATAATTAAAACCCCGGGCATAACCGGCTTTCCCGGGAAATGGCCGTTAAAGAAATCTTCGTTTATGGTGACATTCTTAAGCCCCACGGCGCGCTTGCCTTCTTCCATAGAGATTATCCTGTCCACCAGAAGAAAAGGATAGCGATGCGGGAGTATCTTCATAATCATAGAGGCGTCAATCTCATTGGCCCCCCGCGGAACGCTTCCAAAGGCAATTGCCGCCGACTCATACTTCAGCTTCTGCTGATAGATTTTCCTGACCAGCTTCAAATTCAGGGCATGGCCGCTTCTAATCGCCATAATCCTGCCCTTTATCGGCACGCCCAATACCGAGATGTCTCCGATGAGGTCTAAGATTTTATGGCGCACAAACTCATCGTTAAAACGCAGGGTGTTCTTAATCACTTCTTTTTCGGCTACCACAAGCGTATTTTGATAATTCGCGCCCATCCCGATGCCTTTACCCTGCAAATCTTCCGCTTCTTCCTTCAAACAGAAGGTCCTGGCCGCGGCAAGCTCTTTCTCAAAATTCTCTGCCGTAACATTCAACTCCATATACTGGGATTTAAGGTACGGATGGTCGTAATTTAAGGTGTAGCAGACAGAATAGTCTGCGGCAGGCAAGGCTACCGCCCTGGCGTTTTCATCTTCAACCCATATCGGCTCTTTTATGGAAAAGAATTTCTTGGCGGCATCCTGCTCCACAATTTCCGCTTTTTTTAGCGCCTCTACAAATTCTTTCCCCGAGCCGTCCATGCCGGGGATTTCATTGTTATCAATATCTATCTCCAGGTTATCTATCTGCAGGCCGGATAACGCCGCCATCAGATGCTCTATAGTCTGTACCTCCGCGCCCTCACAGGCAAGCGAGGTGCGCCTCATGCTGCGCTCGGACTCAAGCAGGTTACCACACTCCGCCTTGATCACCGGCTTATTGCTTAGATCTACGCGCGTAAAACGTATCCCGGAATTGGGCTCTGCCGGCTTAAAAGTAAGGCTGACGCGGTTACCGGTATGCAGGCCCACGCCCTGAATCTTAACCTGGCTCTTGATTGTCCTCTGTAATGGTTCCATGGTTATTTTATTTTTTCTCCAATTCGGCAACCCGTTTTTTCAATTCCGCTACCAGCTCGTAGAGTTCGGGAAGCCTCTGCAGGCAGGCATTAACCTTCCTGGCTTCATTGTGCGGCCTTGCCGGATAGCCCGAAACAACGGTATTCGCCGCGACCGATTTGGTAACCCCTGCCTGGGCCGCGACAATCGCCCCGTCTCCGACGCTGATGTGCCCGACCAGCCCGCTCTGGCCTGCCAGGGTAACGTTGCTGCCGATTGTCGTGCTGCCTGAAATACCCGCCTGGGCCACAATAATGGAATTTTCTCCGATAACCACGTTATGGGCTATCTGGACTAAATTATCAATTTTGCTGCCTCTGCCGATCACTGTCTTATCAAAACGCGCCCGGTCAATAGTTACGTTGGCGCCGATTTCAACGTCATCCTGTATCTCAACGCTTCCCAGCTGTGGGATTTTCTTATACTTTCCTTCTATATTCACAAACCCGAAGCCATCAGAGCCGATAACCGTTCCGCTATGAATAATGGCCCTGTCTCCTATCGCCGTCTTTTCCCGGATTGAAACATTAGGATAGATAAGGCAATCTTTCCCTATTACGCTGTCCCTGCCGATAAAACATCCCGGGTACACCACAGTCCTGTCCGCGATGCGCGTCCCGTCTTCCACCACTACATACGCGCCAAGGGATACCCCTTTCCCCAGGGAAACCCTTTTACCCACCAGCGCGGTGGGATGTATGCCTTGAGGATGCCGCCCTGTTTCCGGAGAAACAAAAGATACTACCTTGGCAAAGGCAAGAGAAGGATTCTCGGTGCGGATTATCGGCTTCCCGGGAAAACTAAACTCTTTTGAAGTAATAATAGCCGAGGCATGGGTCTGGCTCAAAAGAGGCGCGTACCTTGAATTGGCAAGAAAGGTAAGGTCGCCGTCCCTGGCTTCTTTTATCCCGCTTATGCCGGTGACTTCCACAGACGGATCTCCGATTACCTCTCCGTCAATGAGTTTGGCTATCTCCCTTAAAGTGCTCCTCATTTAATCGCTTACTTGCCCTCTTTAGCGGCCGGCTTCTTATAACCGGACTGCAAAGACTCCAGGACCTTAGGCGTGATATCGCTGGCTTTGTTATTATACACAAAGACGCGGTCATTAAAAATCATGGAATATCCTTCTTTCTTGGCATACTCCTCAACCGCGCTCTCAATATCTTTTAAGACCTCTTTCAGCCGTTCGTCCCTTTCCTTCTTAAGCTCTGATTCCTTTGTTAAAGAAAACTCCCGCACGGATTTAACCTTGTCTTCCAATTCCTTCTGCTTCTTATCTTTTTCGGCATCCGCCAGAAGCCCGAGCTTATCCTGCAGCTGCTTTACGTCGGAAATCTTGGCATCCCTGTCTTTTTCGTAGGCATTGGCTTTCTGTTCCAGGTCTTTGTCATATTCCTGGGTCTTCTTGTATTCGTCAAAAAGCTTGCCCACATCCACCGTGCCGATTTTCTCCGCCGCGAAGGCGGGATTGAGAAATAATATGCCCGATGCTATCGCCAAAACAACAACTAGTCTCTGCCTCATTTGACCAATCTCCTTTCCTGTTTTTCTAGAAACCACGGCTCAAACTAAAATGAAATCTCCCTTTTCCCTTGGTTGGCTCACCCGGTTCCTTATTTAACGGCCAGCCGTAATCCAGCCTTACCGGGCCTATCGGGGTTTTAAGCCTTACGCCCATACCAAGCCCCGCCTTATAGCCGCCTGTGCCGAAGTCCCCTATTTTAGCCCAGACATTTCCTACATCATAGAATAACGCCGCCTTCAGTATATCCAGCACCGGATATAGGTACTCAATATTGCCCACTACCATCGCCTCTCCGCCAATGGGGTCTTCCGAAACCGGGTCTATGGGGCCTACCTTTCTTTCATGATAGCCGCGGATGCTGTAGGCGCCTCCGGCGTAAAACCGCTCGTATATAGGAAGTTCCGCGGAATCGCCATAGGCGTCGGCGAGCCCGGCGCGCAGGCGCAATTCCAGTGTTGACGACCTGATCAGCCCGAAGTATTTACTGGCGTTGGCGTTTAATTTTGTAAAATCCTTGTCTCCCCCGAAAGGCCCTCCTGCCAGCTCAAAACTGCCTCCTAACACATAACCCCGAGAAGGATTAAAGATGTTATCCCGGGTATCCCGGCTAAGCCCAAACTGCATAGAGCTGATCACGTTTGAACCGACCTCTTTTTTCAGCTCGCTGGTGGCGTCATCGGACACGCTGGAGATAGTTACATCTTCTATGCGGTACATCGCGTCAGCCCGGACATACTCGCCGAACTCTCTTCCCAGGCGCAGGTCGCCTCCGGACCTTTTTTCGTTGTAGCCGAAGCCCACATCGGTCTCGCGGTCGTGCACCCGGCGGTAGGCGTCAAAGCCAAAGGAGACCGGGTAATCAAACATCCAGGGCTCGGTAAAACTCAGCTCAAAGTTCTTGGCCAGAGAGCCCAGCTCCGCCCTCAGGCGCAGGTCCTGGCCCGCTCCGGTGAAATAGGGGAAATTCCTCCAGTCAAAATTTTTCTGGGCAATTTCTACAAACCCGATCAGCTTGTCTACCGAGCTATACCCGCCGCCGAAGCTGAATTCCCCTGTTTTTGATTCCTTCACCTCAACCACTAAATCCCGCATCTGAGGCTCTCCGCCTGCCGACGGCTCAATGTCGTAGCCGACCTCTTCAAAGAAACCCAGGTTCTGCAAGCGCTCCTTGCTGCGCTTTAATTTCTGGCCGTCAAAGCGCTCACCCGGATAAATTCTCAGCTCCCTGCGGATAACCACGTCCTTGGTCTTGATATTCCCCCGGATCTTGACCTTATCCACATAACCCACTATGCCTTCATCAATGGTATAGGTTACCTCAACCCTGTCGGTTTCGGGATTAAGGTAGGTCGCGCCGCTGGCCTGGGCAAAGATATACCCCTTGTCAAAATAAATACTCTGGATATTTGAGGCGTCTTCCTGCATCATTTCCTGGCTGAATACCTTATCCGGAGCGATAAGCTTCAAAGACTTCTTTATTTCATCTTCGGTGTAAACGGTATTGCCTTTAGCGGAAACCTTGCCCACCACATATTTCTTTCCCTCTTCTATGCTTATAATGATAAACATGAGCGCCTTTTTCTCATTAAATCCGGTCTCATATTCAACTTTCACGTCGGTGTAGCCCTCTTTGCGGTAAAAAGACTTCAGCTTCTCCACATCGTCTTTGAGGACGTCTTCCTTGAAGAAACCTGAAACAAAGATCCCGCTCTTTCGGCTCTTGATTATCTTAAGCAGCCGCTTGGACTTAAAATTTTTATTGCCGCGGAATTCTACGCGCTTGACCTTTATCCTTTTGGATGGCTCAATGGTAATGGTAAGGGTAACCTTGTTGTCTTGCGGATTGATATCGCTTTTGGAGGTAACCTCCGCCTGGGCATAGCCCTTCTTTACGCAGATATCCTTGATAACCGCCAGGTCCTCCCTTAACTGCACTTCGTCAAAGTATTGGCCTTCTTTAAGCTTGAGCGATTCCGTCAACTTCTCCTGGCGGATCATTCTTTTAAAACGCCCCTCAAACACGATCTTATCAATCAAGGGCTTCTCGGTGACTATAATAAATACCTTTAAGCCGCCCTCAAAATCCTCGGTGTCTATCTTTATATCGCTAAAATAACCTAATTCATTAAGCCGCTTGATATCATCGCTGATAATATTGGTGGAGTAGTCCAGGCCCACCCGGCTCTTTATCTTGGAGAGTATAGTAACGGTGCTGATAGACCTGTTGCCCTTGACCTCAATGGCCGTAACCTTGCGCGCCGCTTCCCGATAATCCTTAACCTCTTCATAGCTCACGCCTTGAGCGGATAGCGCGGTATCATTTTTATCGCCGGCTTCCCGCGCCTGCTGGCAGTACGCTGCAGACGCGGCCAGAACAAAGGCGGGTAAAAACCATAAGATTGCTGTTTTCTTCATCTTCTTTTATTCCTTTTTATTCCTCGCCGGGACGGGCAAGGTTTTCAAAACGCGTATACTCCCGGATAAAAGCGAGGTTAAAATCGCCCACCGGGCCGTTACGCTGCTTTGCGATATTTATTTGGGCTATTCCTTTATTGTCTTCCGTGGGATTATAGTATTCCTCCCGCAGGATTAAAACCACCACGTCCGCGTCCTGCTCGATTGCCCCGGACTCTCTTAAATCCGACAGCTGGGGCTTGTGGTCATTACGGGATTCCACCGCCCGGGACAGCTGGCTAATGGCAATGACCGGAATATTCAATTCCCTCGCCAAGGCTTTAAGCGACCGGGAGATCTCCGAGATTTCCTGCTGCCTGTTATCCGGCCTGCTTGTTGAACCGCGCATCAGCTGAAGATAATCCAGGACCATTAATTTTATATCGTACTGCGATTTTAACCGGCGGGCCTTTGCCCTAAGCTCCATCGCGGAAATCGCCGGGGTATCGTCAATATAAATGGGGGCCTCGGAAATTTTCCCGGCGGCCGCGGTTAATTTCGGCCAGTCGGAAACGGCAAAGAAACCGGTGCGCACCTTGTGCGCGTCCACCCTGGCGTGCGAACAAAGGAGGCGCTGAACCAGCTGTTCCTTGGACATCTCCAGGCTGAAAAAAGCGGTGGGAATTTTTTCCACCACCCCGGCATATTCCACCATCCCGATGGCCAGAGCGCTTTTGCCCATAGAGGGGCG
>SCPY01000264.1 GCA_004299495.1 bacterium
CCAGCATATCAAAAAAGAAGACGAGATATTGTATCCCTGGATCGACCGGGGTTTATCCACGGCTGATGTTGGTAAGCTGTACTCAGAGTTTAACGAAAAGGATGCCTCTTTGCCTGATGGCTTTGAGAAGCGTTACGAGGATTTTGTGCGGAAGGCGGAAGGCATCTTAAACAAAAGGAGGCAGTAAAATGCACGGACACGGAATGGAAGGCTGCCCTGGCTCGCGTACGCAGGACTTCCGCAAGAAAGAAGAATCACAAGGAGAGGCCGCGGGAGTAAGGCCGTCAGAGCTCAGGCAGTGGCCGATACAGTTGCACCTGATTTCGCCGATGGCTCCCTATTACCAGAAGGCGGATGTATTACTTTCCGCTGACTGCGTAGCCTATACGGCAGGGGATTTCCATAAGGATTACCTGAAAGGAAAATCTATTGCCATCGCCTGCCCAAAGCTTGATGAAGGCCAGGAGGTCTATTCAGAGAAGGTGGCGTCTCTCATTGATGACGCCAAAATCAATACACTTACGGTAATGACAATGCAAGTGCCCTGCTGCGCCGGGCTTGTGGCTATTGCTCAAGCTGGAGCAAGCCAGGCTAAAAGAAAAATCCCAATCAAGAGCATTGTGATCAGCCTTCAGGGTGATGTGCTCTCTGAGGAGTGGGTGTCTAACTAAGCGTCAAATTTAACTTACCGCTTGAAACGAAAGCCTTCGGATGTGGCTTGACTATGTCCGAAGGCTTTTTGTTAAGGCTTATATGCCCTGGCATTGGCGCAGACAGCCAAGGGGTGGCCTGTTCGGGCGTTTCTTACTTTGGAGATTATCGCTATATTCTTAAACCCCGCTTTTTGCATTAAGGAAAAAAACTCTTCTTCGGAGAGTGCCCCTCCGATGCACCTAAACCAATCGTCAATATTCTTTTTTAGCTCTTTAGGCGCCTTTTCTTTGAGGACAATTTCGCAAAAAACAGTTCTACCGCCCGGCTTTAACACCCGATAGACTTCTTGCATTACTGCTTCCTTATCAGGAGAAAGATTGTAAATCCCGTTTGAGGCCACGACATCAAAGAAATTATCCGTAAAAGGTAATCTGTCCGAATGGCCGCATTTTATTTCCACATTCTTAATTTCCGCCTGCTCCATATTTATTCTTGCCTTTTTTACCATATCTTCTGAGATATCCAGGCCGTAGGCTCTGCCTTGGCATCCTAGCGCCTTTGCGTAAAAATAAATATCTAATCCTGCCCCGCAGCCTAAATCCAGGACCGTCTCGCCTTCTTTCAGCTCCGCAAGAGCCTGAGGGTTATTAGCTCCGGTAAAGGACTCATACATAGAAGAGGGTAGCGTATTGAGTATTTCCTCAGGATAGCCCACTTTTAGGGCAAAGTCCCTGCCCACAGGGAAATTGAAAGGCGCGCAGGGTTCTTTTGCCACCCGGCTGTATTTTGCCTTAACCGCTTCCTTTATTTCCCCGGGAGACATTGCCCTTAGGGCTTTTTTCCTTATGCCGAACATTTCATTCTCCTATTTCATATCACACTTTTCTTTTATCCCAAGCTTATTAAAGAACTTCTCCAGCAAGCAAATCCCGGTCAGCCCGGAAACTACCATCATTATGCCTACAAGATACGCTAAGGGTTTAAAGAAAAGCAGGCCGGCAAGGATAAGTATCCCTATGGTGAGCCTGGTGAGTTTTATTGAAGACATATATCCACCTCCTTAAAATCAGCCCCTTCATTAAATATCCGAATATTATTATACCACAATCTAAAAACCAAACAATAATCAGCATAGATTGCCATGCCTTATCGCGCAAGTCCCGCGAAAGCAAAAGATTCTTCTTGACAAATGATACAAATATGGTATCATTTATTTAGTTGAGCAGGCTATGGTTACGAAAAGGGGATAGAGAGTGAAATTAATTACCAGGAATACCGATTACGCGGTCAGGGCGCTTTGCTTTCTGGCGAAACAGGACGGCCGGATTGTTCCGGTTTCAGGTTTGGTTAAGGAATTGAGGGCACCGCGTCCGTTCTTAAGAAAGATACTGCAGATATTAAACAGGAAAGGGCTGCTGAAATCCTGCAAAGGCCAGGGCGGAGGTTTCAGGTTAGCCCTCGCGCCCGACAAAATATTTTTGGGCGACTTAATCAAGATTCTGCAGGGGCCGATACAATTCAACGATTGTTTTTTCAAGAAAATGTTTTGCGCCGACTTGAGGATTTGCCTTTTAAGAAAGAAAATTAACGAGATAGAAAAGTATGTAATTTCACAACTGGAATCTATCAGCATAGCCTCTTTAGGCTGATTGTATTGGGGAGGAGTAAAATGAAGGAGCTGAATTTAAAGCCTTTGGGCATGGAAGAGCGGCATAATAAAATATTTGCCGCCTGGAAAGAATTGGGCGAGGGCGATGTTTTAAGGATAATTAATGACCACGACCCTAAGCCGCTGCGGTATATGTTTCAGGCGGAATTTAACGATGCTTTTGCCTGGGAGTATAAACAGCAGGGTCCGGCGCAGTGGATAGTTGAAATAAAAAAGCTTAAGCGGGAAGCGCCCTTGACCCCGGAACAAAAGGCCAAAAGAGAGGAATTAAAACAAATACTCAAGAAGCTCCATGAAGCAAGGCCTGAGGAGCTGGATAAGGTAAAGAAAGGGGCGGAAAGGTATTTCAGGGAAGTCGCGCCAAAGGAGTTGGCCATGGCAGAGCAGGAGCTTATTCAGGAAGGAACAACCCGAACCGAGATGAAGCGGCTCTGCGATGTGCACCTTGAGGTAATGAAGTCCGGGCTCGGGGCTAAGGCAAGAAGGCTGAGGCTGCCCGCGTCGCATCCTATTTCCATCTGTAAGGACGAGCATAAGATAATTAAACGAAATTTAAGAAGGCTCAAAGCCTTATTAGGGAAATTAAAATCCGCGGGTTCATTTGAAAAGGCAAAAAAACAAATAGATACCCTAAAAGAGCTTTCCCACTTTTTCCTGGAAACTGAAAAACACCACGAACGGGAAGAAAAGGCGCTTTTCCCCCGCCTGGAGGCCCACGGAGTGGTTGAGCCGCCGCAAATCTTTAAAGAAGACCACGTGGAGTTTATGGCAAAAAAGAAAGTCTTAAGCGAGATTGCCATGGCGCAAGGCAAAAAAAGCTTTAAGGAATTTCTGGATACGGTTGGTCCGGTGATAGAATTCTTAACCCAGAACCTGAAAGACCATATTTATAAGGAAGACAACATTCTCTACCCGATGGCATATGAGACTTTAGAAAAAAGCGAGTGGGCAGGCGTGCGCAAGAAGTTTGATGCCATCGGCTACTGCTGTTTCGCGCCCGCGGATTTCGTGAAAGAAAAGAAGCGCCGCCATTAAAAGAGGAGCAGGGACATGGATGCGTTAAAGGAAGCGATTGACGCGGCAAAGAAAAATAATATTTTTACCATCGCCGTGGCCTCAACTACCGGAAGTACCGCCCGGGCAGCCTTTGAGCTGATAAAAAATGAAAAACTGCGTGCCATTGTTGTTACCCATGATGAAGGCCGCCGCTTAAGCGAAAGAAGATTCAACGAAGATGTCAGGAAGATACTCTTAGCCAATAATATCACCGTGTATACCCACAACCCTAAGCTGATTTTCTTACAAAAAGTCATTAACGGAATATCGGGAAAATTTGGCCTGTCGCCGTGGTCCGCGCATTTACAAAAGGTTAAAGAGAGATACGGAACAGGCGTAAAGGTATGCCATATTATCCTCAAGATGCTGCTAGAAGGAAGGGTGGTAAGAGATGGCAGGATTGTGGCGATCGCTGGAGCAAAAAGCGGCGCCGACAGCGCGGCTATATTTTCAATAAGCGGGCATAATAAATGGCCGGTCTTAGAAAAAGTTATTGTGAACAGCCATAAATAGGAGGTTTACCTATGTGTGGAATATCAACGAAGTGGAAGCAGGCTTTTTATGAAGAGGTTGAGCCTATAGAATTAAGGGATCCTTTAGCGGTATTCTTGGGGGCGATTGATGAGAAAGAGGATTTTATCTTTACTTATGAAGACGCGGTGAAATTAGCCGGGCATTCATGCCCGGCGGTATCCGGAGCGTATAAAATTACCCAGAAGGCGCTGAAGGCGCTTTATGGCAACGAGACGCCTATGCGGGGAGAGATAAGCGTGAGGGTTTTAGGCTCTGTGGAGAACGGCGCAAACGGGCCAATCTCACAGGTGATAAGCCTGATTACCGGGGCGGCCCCGGAGACCGGGTTTTCCGGCTTAGGAAACAGCTTTGTGAGAAAAAACAAGCTTATTTTTGATGAGAAAAATGAAGAAGCCAATGCCTTTGTCTTTACCCGCGACGATACCGGTAAATCTGTCAAGGTGGCCTATCATCCCGAGGCGATTCCCGCGGATGAGGAGATGCATAATCTTTTCACCAAATGCATAGTTGGTACGGCAAACGAGAAACAAAAAGAAAAATTTAAAGAGATATGGCAGAGAAGGGTAAGAATGGTCTTGTTTGAGGAGACAAAAAATTTATTTAGCGTAGAGAAATTAGATTAAGGCAAACAATGAGCTGGGTATGCCCTTATCAGTCCAATGATTTCTGTAAAAGGTTAAGTAAAACATGCGATCCGGGAATGAAAGGATGTGAGTTGGGGAGCAAGGTTAAATTTATAGATTTTGGAGAGGAGGATAAGACAATGACAGGAAGAGTGGAAACCCTGGATTTGCGGCCGATGCCGCCGTTTGAGAGGCATGAGAAAATCTTCGCGCTCTGGGATACGTTAAAGCCGGGCGAGGCATTGAAGATAATCAATGACCATGATCCCAAGCCGCTTTGGTATCAATTTGAGGTAGAATATAAAGATAAATATGAGTGGGCGTACGAACAGAAAGGCCCGAAAGACTGGATCGTGCAGATAAAAAGGCGCTAAATATTAAAGGAGATGCCTTAATGAATTTTCTGGCGAAAAAGCTGATACTTAATAAGCTGGACAAGGAAGACAAGAAATTTATCGCCCCTCATTTTCGGGGCGGCGCCGTAACACCGGAGGATTTGCGCAGAATCGCGGAGATCTGCGAGAAGTTTCCGGAAAGCAAGATAAAGTTAACAGGCGAGATAATTATCGGCGCGGTTAAAGACGCGGCAAGGAATGAAGAGTGCCGAAGGGCGCTTAATCTTCCCCTCTACAGCGTGGCGGGGTTTTCCTTAAGGCCGGTAAAGATTTGCTCCGGAGGTTATATCTGCGATAATAACCTTCAGGATTCATTAGGATTAGGGAGCAGGCTTGATGAAAAATTTTCCGGAAGTAAGCTTCCCTTCAAGATGGTTATTTCTGTTTCCGGATGCGGAAGATGCTGCTCCGAGCCATTGGTAAAGGATATAGGAATAGTCGCGACTCAGGCAGGGTATTCCCTTTTTGTAGGCGGGGCGGCAGGTGCAAGGCCGAGGATTGCGGTAAAACTGGCCGAGAATTTACGGGAAAACGAAGTTATGAAGGCTATAGAGAAAATCGTGAGTTTATATGAGAAAAAAGGCAAAACCCCGGAAAGATTAGGGTTTTTTATTGAGAAGATGGGGTTTGAAAAGTTTAAGGAGGAGGTAATAAAATGAAAGAAAAAGTAGAGCAGGCATTAAATACCATCCGGCCCTCGCTGCAGGCAGACGGAGGAGATATTCAGTTAGTAAGTATTGAAGACGGCGTGGTTAAGGTGCGCCTCACCGGCGCCTGCGGAGGATGTCCTATGTCAGCGATGACCATGACCCAGGGCGTGGAGCGGGCGGTAAAAAATGCCGTTCCCCAGGTAAAAAAGGTTTTAGCGGTCTAAGGCGCCTTTTACCGAAAGAGAGCTAAAAAGCCTTCGCTGGCCAGCAGCATAACCAGCGAAGGCTTTTTGCTTGACTTTAGCAAATTTTGCCTTCCATTTCCCTCATTTCTTTGCTATACTCGCTGTAGGCCTTTTATTCCTGTAAAATAGGCTAATTTCACATACTTTATTTTACGGAGAGTTTATTTAGATTTCAACTAAATTTAGTAAATTCCAGCGATAAGTTTCCGATTGATTCCCGATAAATGGGGAAAATCAATATTCTTTACGTAATCACCAAGTTAGAATTGGGAGGCGCGCAGAAACATCTGCTGAGCTTAATAGCCAATTTAGATAAAAGCAAGTTTAACATATTTTTATTTACCTCAAAGGAAGGCCTGTTGTTAAACGATGTATTGGCAATATCAGGTTTATATATAAAAACATCTCCAAACCTTACGCGCCCAATAAATTTTTTTAAAGACCTTCCGGCGCTGTTTGAGATTTATAGCTTTATAAGAAAACATAATATTGATATTGTTCATACTCATAGCTCTAAGGCTGGCATTGTCGGACGTTTGGCTGCAAGATTAGCAAAAGTAAAAATTATAATACATACCGTTCATGGCTGGCCTTTTAATGATTACCAGCGTTTCATTGTGCGGTATATTTATATTTGGCTGGAAAGGCTTGCTGCGCGGCTTAGCGATAAGCTTATAATAGTCTCTTGTTTCGACAAGAAGAAAGGCTTAATAAACCG
>SCPY01000265.1 GCA_004299495.1 bacterium
GAAGAATCTCGTTTTTTGCGGATGCTTAAAGCCGCCGGTTCATCCATCTGGATGACTTCAGAGGCATGCGCAATTTCAATCGTCTCAGGATAGGGTTTAAACTTTTTCAACTCCTCCCTGATGCGCTCTTCAATACCCACCAGTATAATCTGGCTGCCAAATTCTCTGGCCGCGCTCACCGCGCCTTCTACCACTGCCCCGGGCGCGTTATCTCCGCCCATCGCGTCTATGGCTATCTTCATATTTGGTATGATGTTTTTATTGTTTTTTCTTCTTCTCTTTAACCTTTATTTCAACGACCTGCCTGCCTCCATAATATCCGCACACAGGGCAGACCTGGTGCGGCAATTTCTGCTGTTTACACTGCGGGCAGACAGACAGCTCATTAAGTTTAAACGCCTTATGCCCTCTTTTCTTGCGCGTACGCGCCCGGGAAAATCTTCTCTTTGGTAATGGCATAGCAATCGCTCCTTCGTTTACATGCTTACAAAATTACGCACACTTACAATCACCTTCATTTAAATTCTCGCCGCATTTCGGGCATAACCCTTTACAATCCGGCTTACATAATGGCCTTAGGGGATACTCCAGCATCAATTCCTGGCGGACATCTTCAGTAATATCAATAGCGGTATCTTGCTTGGTGAGAGAATAATTCAGCCGGAAATTCTTTGTAAAAGTAAATTCGGTTTCCCGCAGGCAGCGGGAACATTGCATCGTTACCCTAGACTCCAGGCTTATTGCCAGCTCAAGCCTGTCCTGAATTCTTAGCGCCTCGGCCCTGATTTCAACCGGCGAAGAGGCATTTATCCCCGGAACGTCGATATCCAGCTCTTTCGGCTCCTGCCGGAAGGTAAAAACATGCTCTTTGTCCTCAGAGAGCTGGGCGAGGTAAATCTTCATAGGTTACGCTATTTACTTAGCACTCAGCTTCTCTTTCAGCTTACGCTGGGCCTCGGGAGGCAAAAAGCTGGACAAATCCGCTCCCAAAGACGCGGCCTCTTTCAATAGCCGGCTGGAGATATAGGAATACTGCTCAGAAGGCATCAGAAAGATAGTCTCCACATCCTGTGAAAGCTTCCGGTTGGTTAAGGCCATCTGAAATTCGTACTCAAAGTCGGAAACCATCCTTAAGCCCCTTACAATCACGGAGATATTGTGTTTTCTGGCATAGTCCACCACCAGGCCGTCAAAATGGTCAATAATAACCCCCTCCCCCAATCCGGCAGTCGCGCTTTTAAGCATCTCTACGCGCTCAGAAAAGGAAAACAGCGATTCTTTCCGGCTGTTGCGGGCAACCGCTACTATTACCGTATCGAAGATCTTCTGGGCGCGCTCAATTAAATCAATGTGCCCATAGGTTACCGGGTCAAACGAACCCGGATAAATCGCTTTCTGGCACATACCTACCTCCTATAGAATGACAAGAGGGTATCCCCGTACCTTTTTTGCTTAAAAAGCAGTAAGGAACGGCCTGGGCCGTTCCCTGCTTCTTCCGGCAACTCTACTTTTCGCTGATGCTGGGAAATTACAATTCCTAAAGGGGTTAATATACCACAGCCGGCTATCTTTAGCAAGCATTTTTTCAGCTCTAATCCCTTCGCGTAGGGAGGGTCAAGGAAAATAATATCAAAAGAGGATTTTTCTTCCGCGAAGAAATCTATAGCGCCCAAAGAATCCATTTCGCAGAGCCTAAACCGCGGAAGCGATAAATATCTCAAGTTGGATTCTATTGCCCTAAGGCAAGCCGCATCGCTATCCACGAAAACCGCCTCTTTGGCGCCGCGGGAAAGCGCCTCAATGCCTACCGCGCCTGAGCCGGCAAACAACTCCAGGAAAGACGCGCCCAGCGCAAAATCGCCCAGACAATCAAAGATTGCCTTGCGTACCTTGTTCTGTGTGGGCCGGATATGTTTGGGGAATTTAATCCGCCTTCCCTTAAAAACGCCTGAGATAATCTGCATAGCGCCTGCCTTTAGGAATAAATTGTATCAAACGCTTTTCTTCTCCCAGGATTTTGAACTCCACGCGCAGATTCTCCTGGGGCATGGCCTCTTTAACCCTGTCCGCCCACTCAACCACCGTTACGCCAGCGCCGTAAAAATACTCCTCGTAACCAATCCGCTCTAGCTGACAGATGTCTTTAAGCCGGTAAAGGTCAAAATGATTTATTGTAAGCTTCCCCGTGTATTGGCGCAGCAAAACAAAGGTTGGGCTCAAGACTTCCCTCTCTTTACAACCCATCCCCCTTGCCAGCCCCTTGACAAAAACAGTTTTTCCTGAACCAAGATTTCCGGCTAACGCCAAAACATCTCCCGGTTTTAGCAATTTGGCCAGCTTCGCGCCAATATCCCGCGTTTGTTTTGTTGAGGTAGAGATTAACTTCATCATTTAATAAGCATATGCCTGTTTTGGGTGACAAGGTTGTGTTTGAGCAGCACGTTGAAGATGCGAGCGGCCAGGGTTCGCCCGCCAATCCAGAGGATGCGAGAGCGAGCAGATTCGCCGAGCGAGG
>SCPY01000266.1 GCA_004299495.1 bacterium
CATTCGTCTTCCCGGGTTAACCGGCCCTCTCTAATCATCTGACGGACTGTCATCCCTTCTACTTTATCAATCACCAAGTAACCGTCTTTTCCTGCGATTCCATAACGAATAGCGCGCGGAGAAATCTCTGCCCGGGAAAGTTGTAATAGCCGATCAAATTCCGTGCGCACAATTACCCCGCGCCCGGGAAGCCACTTAATAGCTTCTGTCACATCAAGAGGCGACTCAAAAACAACGCCATGCGTGCCCTGGCTGATGCGCTTGGCTTCTTGTCCATTCACAAATAGCCGGCTATCCCGGTAAGCGAATACATCTTGATTACTCCCTCTCCCGTCCAGATTGACTTTATCCTGACCCGCCGGCGAGCTGGATGATTTACTTCCATTTTCACGCTTTCCCTTACTGTCGGCTTGCGTATCCCGGCGCGCTTTGCGGCTGCGCAGGGAATACCTCAGAAAATCCCATACTTCATTTCCAAGCCATATAAAAGTCGTAATGAAAACAAGGGCCAGCGAGACAACAAAATACAAGTTCCAGCGTAGGCGCAAGAGCCCTGCTATGGCTATGAATACGGTAAAGCCCATCCATGGGGCAATAAGCAAATGATCAATCTTCTTTTCTTTGGGAAAATAACGAGGATGCCTTATTTTTTCAAGGTAAGATGCTACAGACGAATCTTCTTTCTGGTAGGCAAATATAAGGTCAAGTGGTGCGCGCGCGATGATCCGCCTGCCGGACTCTTCAAGCAAGCGGTAATCAGCACCCTGTTCTTTCATCATCCGGATAAAGAGCCCCGGCTTAGAGAGTTTTTGCCCGAACAAAGAATGAAAGTTTCCCGCGCCCTTGGCAATGAAGACAATGGCTTGATCCCATGCCGCCAGGAAATCAGGATGGCCGGACGATTGGTTCAAATCCGCTCCAGGCAGGTATGAACCATCAGTTAGAACAATCAGGCTGCCGTCGTCTATAAAAGGCTTAAGGCCGGGGTTGGCGTTAAAGATCGCAAATGCCTCTTCATGCGTCACGTCATCGCGCACAGTTTCAAGCCTGCCAACCGCGACAACACGAAATTTCATCAGAATCAACAGTTTAATTACCAGCTGATCCATAATGATTTCTCCGTGGTTGTCCAGGAAGTAGAGAATTACGCCTGCGGGAGGGCTATGTTGCAGACGCGCCAGGAATTCTTTTAGCTCATCCACAATGACAATTGCCTGCGTTGGCGTAAAGATATTTGCCGCGGTATCACGCAGGCCATCGGGGCTGCGACTAAGTATGCTGAGCGACTCCCGAAGCTTTTCCTGATACCCCAAATCAAAGATGTTTCCCATTCCGGCATAAAGCATGGCCTTGCGCAGGGCATCTTTACGGCCGATATTAGACATAACCAGCTCTTCATGCAGTTCTTGATAGAGCGCTTGCAGGGCATTATCCAGCTCCTGCTTATACTCTTGATAGGCCCGGTTATTGCCTGTCAGCCGCTTGACTATTGCCTGCGCGACCCCTTCAAACTCAATGAGCATTAGCCCGGCGGCTCGCGGATGCCGCGCCAGGTAATCCAGCGCCTTCTCAACCCGCAGGCGCACCGCCGGGTCTGCCGTAGCCAGATAGAGGTGTTCTTTGGCCCGCTGTATCTTGCCTTTGATTGAGTATCTGCCATTGACTTCGGAGCTGACAAGCACTTTTCCCGGCCGATATCCGGCTGCAATCCACGCCGGCGCCTTGCCTGCCATTACTTCGCGTATCATCCTATCAACCATCGCCTCATCTTCTCTTGAGGATACAGGCGAACCGGAAGATATAATCAAGGCCCCTTCGCCATTAAAATACTTAATGATAGAAACATAGGTATGGATCCGCTTTCCTCCTGGGGAAAGCCTTCTTTCAACAATGAAACGATTGGAATTAAGAATTGTATAATAAACGCCAAGCCCCCTGCCGGAAATCATATTCTCATCTTCAGTTCTATCCCACCACAATGCTGCATCCGCCAAGATTTCGTCAACTCTTCGGAGCGCCTGATCTTTTGAAGTATTCGCTAAAGCAATGAGGCGGGAAATTTTATCTTTATCTACCCCCTCATCCTCAAATTCAACCGTTATTCCATTAGCGTCAATATCCCAATGGATAACTATAGAGAGATAATCCCGCATATCACTACCATGAGCAATAGCATTTTTCAGCATTTCTCTAAGCGCTATGCTTAGCCGTACCCAGTAATTATCGCTGGCTGTAACTAAACAACTAAAATATTCGGGCAAGGCCTGATATAGCCCTTCCCTGATCCAGCGCGCATGGCTCGTTATCTTTATCGATCCGCGGTAAGATACAGGAAGCCGCCAGATCTCTTCTGTTGCTAATATCTCTGCATCTATTCTATTTACCGGCGAGCTGGAGCGATTTTCTCCTGGCCTGGGCGAGGCGGGAATGGTCGCGACGAGATACAAATCAAAAGCGTGTTTGTTAAAGGCATTAACGGTGTCTTTTGTCCGGCCAAAACGTTCCGCAATCCATTGGACAACTGTCTTGGCGCGGGCCCTTCCTTCTCTCTCTGCGCGCGCGAAACCATCCTCTACCTTGTGAAGCAAAGACGATCGGGAAAGGGATCCGCGCGTTAAATTAACCTGCAGATCAGTAATTTGTTCCTCTGACAACATCCCTCCTGCGGAGCCGTACAGAGCGATTAAATCACGGCCATGGTAACAGGCTAAAGGTCCAAAGTTTTCAATAGCAAAATAATCAATCAGCGCATCAGGATAACGTCGCACAAAATCTCTAAAGGTGGCGAAATGCCTTGTATCTATAAAGATACGCCAACCCGGAAAGCGGCGGCTTAAAAACTCATTACGGGCGTCAAGCATAAGCTGGCCCAACCCCCAGCCATGCAGGCTTTTTCCAAAATCCGATTCTCTCAAGTATACTTTATGTTCTTTAGGGTCAATTTCAATGCGGATATTAACAGCGAACTTCCGAAACGATCCTCCTGTGCCTAAATAGCCTGAATTCACCTCCAGGGATTGCCGCGTGCCAATGACATTCTGAATAATCTGACGGTTGAAATCTGACGTAACCAACAGATGCGCCCCAACCAATTCATGCGGCTCGGATGCGGTTTGCGCCAGGAATGCGCGAACCTGTCGCTGCGCCTCCCAGATGTTTTCTGCGCTGACCTTGGCTACCGGAAGCGCCCTGCCCTGCGACTGCGCCGCCAAGGCATTCCTAAGCTTCGCAATCCTCCCGATAATCTCAAGCGACTCAAAGCCATAAATGCCCCCCACCGGAGAACTGGATTGATTCTGTCCTCCATCGCTGGATTGAGACGATGGGCCTCTGCCGTCTTTGAGCTCGCGGATAAACCGAAATACCTTTGCGCGCATCTTGCGGTAACTGTAGATAGAGATGGTTCTTCCCGCCAGAATGAACATAATATTTACAATGGCCTCCGTAACTGCCCGCGAGCCGGCCATAAGCTGCCAGAACAAGCTGACAATTCCCACGCTATAGATAATAGCCCCTAAGATTCCGAGATTTATTAACCGCGGATCATAGATTATTCTTCCTATCATATAAGCTAATTGATTCTCCCGCTGGCGAAGCGCTTCTTCATTCAGAGAAGATTGGCCATTTTTTATGGCCTGCCGCTCCCCCTCATAGAACGCATCAACCCCTTTTTTTATCAACCGGTTCCACTGGCTGTAGATGAGATAAAATACTATAGAACTAATAATAAGGGCTGGCGCCATCCTGAATATAATATCTGCCGCCATCTCTACATACCGGCCGGAAGATATAAATTCCCGGCCTACTATCGCGGCCCAGCCCGCGCTCGCAGAACCAAGTATGCCAAGCGGCAGAATTATGGGGATAACACAGGCAACCCTGCGCAACGGCTCAAGAGGAACGCCCGCCGGCGAGCTGGCTGGCCCCGGCCGGCCGAGAAGAATTATCAGCTCCTGAAACTCCTGGCGATTTTCTACCTCTGCCTCCAGCTGTTCTGTGAATAACTCATCAAATGCCTGGTCATCAATTACTTTTCTCAGAAGCATGTAGGCGCGCTTTCGCACTACCAAATGAGGGCTATAAATCCCAAGCCCTTCTTCCCTTCTTTCCATCAACAGGGCCTTAACCTGCCTTACTGTGGTTATTCCATCCTCGTGCAGGAGGTTGAGCTTAGCAAGGGCCTCAATCTGTTTATATGGCTCTGGCAATGCCAATAGCCATTCTACCTCTTTAAGCTCTGCGGAAGGCTTGGTTTCAATAACAGGCATAGAGGGAGCGGGCAACCCCATAATAAGCGACACAAGCGCCTCGGCGGCATCTTTCTTGCCCAGGTAATTAAATTGGAACCGGCTGATCCACGATCGCGCTGCGTTAACATCTTTTGGCCGCGCGCGCGCCAAGTAAACAATATCGCGCAGAAACCTTGCGTTAATATTTTCACTCTTACCCATGATTAATAGAATTTTCTCAATCTGTGCCAGAAATTCAGCCAGCGTCTTAGACCGGGAGGCATACTGGAAGATTTTCTCCGCTAAAACGCTCAATTCAACGCCTTCGGCCTTAAAATCCTCCTGTCCGGCTTCAGGCTCAAGCGGGCTGGAGGAAGATTCCGGATGCCCCTCGGAAAATACATCATCAGGCATAAGGATTTTAGCAATCTCATCAATGAGCAAAGCTTGGCGCTGCTCCTTGTTAAGGGCGCGAAGTCCGTCAATGCTTGCGCGTTGCATAAGTTTTTCAATAAGTACCGGCAACTGGGCGCTATCCAGGCCTTCCTCCGGAGCAGCCTGTAAAGCGTCAAGCAACAGCGCAAGCGGAAAATCCCTGCCGGCAAGCTTCTGGTTAATCTGATATTTTAGCCGTATATCAAGCTGAAACTCAATTGCTAAAAGCGTTGCAACCACCCAGTCTCGCCAATTCTTAAAAAGTGCCGGTTTCTGCTTGCCGGCCTCCAGCTGGCTAAGTTGCCGCGCGATATCATTCCGCAGCCCCTGGCCTACTTCGCTGCGTCCGGGCATCGCAAGCAGCGCCGCGGCAAGCTCGCCTGCCAGGCCATCGTTACCCAACCGCTGGGCAATCAAAGCCTTCCTCCGCATACCCTCTTCATCCTCACGCTGCATTAGCGCAAGAAGCGCTTCCTCTTCAGCCCGCATCGCATCCATAACCACGCGTATATCTGAAAGAGGAGCTTCAATCTGCTCTTTAGCAAAGTTAATCTGCCCTCTCTTCAACTCCGGAATACCCCATCCCTGGGCGTGTTGCGCGATATGGCTAAGTAGAGCCAGAGCAGAACCAAGCTCAATTTCATCAGTTGAAAAATTAGCAAGCCCTTTTGACAACGCCAGCACTCCATCAACAATGCGTTGTGCCAATGCAGGCGCGATAGAGCCGGCCTCGTCGACGATCAAAATCGCATGAACAAGCTCTACTACACTCAATGGCCAATCCTTGGAAATAACCTTTCCATCCTTGCGTAATGCCTCAAAGATAAATCTGCGCAAATTCAAAGATGCCTGATCCCATCGTCCTTCCTGCAGATACACTTGGCCGCTAAGCAATAAAAGTTCAACAGCCGGCCACCCCGCACGCTGTCTAACTTGCTCGTCAAACCGCATCGCCTCCAAAAGATACTGCTTAGCTGTCTCAATCGCTCTTTGCCTAAAATAAGCCTCGGCAAGATACCGCTTTACCTCAAGGATTGCGGTATCATAAAGTTCGCCGCTTCTCAAGACTTCCTCTAAATCTTTTACCGCAGCCTCAAGCTCTCCCAGGGAAAGGCGGATAATGCCGCGGCTAAAAAGAGCTGTCAGCGAAACCTCATCCCACTGTGCTATGTCGGGAGAAAGGCCTTTGCGGAAAGCATTTTCAACCTGTTCCAGGGCCCGGATAGGCTGCCCAAGCCCCAAATAAACCATAGCTTCCAGGCGAAATGACTCCCTGCGGAAGGTATTGATATGCTCTTTCTTGGACCGGTCCGCCACATCAATCATCAATACAGTGTGAGTAAACTTCTTGGCCTTCTCGTAATCCTCAGGATATCCCGTATCCAGGGCATACACAAGCTGGGCCTTGGCCCTGCGAATAGCAATGCTGGCTTCCTGCAGTTTGGCGCTGTCCTGAACTCCCTGCTTTAACCAATACGCCCGCTCTGTTTCCTTTAGTGAGCTGAGCCGCTCAAGCGCTCTTCCTAATATATCCACGGCATCGGCATACCTGCCCATCTCAAGCAGCACATCCCCCAAATCATCAAGAATATTCAAAAGCAGGTGATGCTGTTCCGGATGGATTCCGACGGCAAGCGAAAGAGAATTATTAAACCAAGCCAGCGCCTCTACAAGCTTTCCTTGCTCATAAAAATACTGGGCCAGCGCATACCGGCCTCTGGTTTCCGAAGAATCTAATTCGGCTGCCCGAAGATATTTATCGCGCGCGGCGTCAAGTTCTCCGGATTTTCCCAGCCTCCAGCCTTCCAGAAACTCTTTGGCCGCGTCAAGGCGCTTTTTAACCATATCCGGGTCAACCCGGGCGCGCAATTGCTCAAGCTGATTACGGACTGCCTCAACAAACGATCTTAACCCGCCGGCCCTCAGCGCGATATCCAGCGCAACATATCCCCAAATTTGCCTGCCGGCATCTTCAGATTTAGCATATATGCTTCCCAACAGGCGCAGGGATTCCTGCAGGGGAGGAAATAGCTCATGAACGCGCTCGCTATCCAGCCCATTTTCGGCTAATGCCAACAATACCGGTATATCTATCTCGCTGCCAAACAGCGTAGGCACATCAATCTTTAGGCGGCTTAAGCTGCGCTCTAAAACTAACCTATAGCGCTTAATAGCTTCCTCAGTTTTACCTGCCTGTTCCTCGCGCTTACCCTCCAAAAGCTCCAGAGCATCATCAATCTCAAGGTCCTGCGGATTAATCC
The DNA here is from genome assembly GCA_004299495.1 of bacterium. Lineage (GTDB taxonomy): Bacteria > Omnitrophota > Gorgyraeia > Gygaellales > UBA12090 > SCPY01. The sequence continues at coordinate 6,926 of SCPY01000266.1, forward strand.
GCCGAATCTCTTCCCAGGCTTCTTTATAGAGGTTCTTTGCCTCACCAAACCGGCCGCGAATATATGTAATATACGCCTGGAGCTTGACAGCTTCCACATAGAGAATGTGAAACTTCACCTCCATTCTCTCCTTCTCATCCTGAGGCAACTGCCTGACTTTTTTCCAGGCGTCTTTACTGCTCTTTTTTACTTGCCGGATATACTCCAGCGCGCGATCAAATTCTTCAGCGTTATAGCTCAACCTCGCCAAGGCGTAGAGCTCATCGGCCTGCAGGTAAAGGGATTCCACCTCTTCAACCAACGGCGAACTGGAGCGCTCTAACCAAACCATCTCCGTTAGCCCTCTATCTTCCAGATGCCTGAACTTTAAGCCAATAATTTCTTTTCTGAACTTCAAAACGGCAATAGGCTCTAAGAGATTAAACTGCGGAATATCCCTGAATCCGTTATTAATGTATGCTTCAAGCAGCTGTCCTGCGCGCGCCCTCTCATCTCCTTCTAGATCATCAAGTAGATAAGGATAGGAGAGGAAACGCTGGAATTGAGGAGCGCCTTCCGGAGCATTTTCAAGCAGGCCAACGATACTGCCATTCTCGGGCAAATAATACTGCCTGCCTTCAGCTATAAGAAAAATTTGAGAATATTTTTTGGTTCGCGAATGAAAATACAGGAGAAGTTTCTGATTATTGACGTAGTTTGTAATTTGC
>SCPY01000267.1 GCA_004299495.1 bacterium
GAGGCGAGGCCGGAGGAAGGTATTTTAGGACTTGAAGCCTAAAAGCTAATCCGATCTTGGGAGTATCGGGGGGGAGGGCGCTTAAGAACCTGTCGTAATAACCAAGGCCCCTTCCCAGGCGGTTGCCTTGCGTGTCAAATGCCACGCCGGGCACAACGCACAAATCAATTTCTTCCGGGGCAACCGGCTTCTTACGGCGGGGCTCATTAATACAATGCGCTCCCTTTTTAAAATCTTTAGCTTCTAAACCCGTCACCAAGCAGGGTAGTATTTTTTTATGTCGTATATCGCATGTCGGAACCGCAACCCTTTTTCCTAATGTAATTGCTTCCTCTATCATTGAACGCGTCTTGACCTCGTCTTTGAGCGCCAGATAAAACATCACTATTTTTGCCTGTTTAAAAACCTTTAATTTAAAAAGTTTCTCCTTTATCTTGAGAGACTTTTTTTCTGCCTGCCCCTCCTTTTGATTTCTTAATTTGGTTAACATCAATTTTCTTAAGGACCGCTTGTCTTTTATTATCATCCTTACTTTAAAATACGCGCTAAGCTGATTTCGCCGCCTGTTTATTGCGGTAGTCTTCTATGGCTGATTTAAGCGCCTCTTCGGCCAGGACCGAGCAATGCATCTTAACCGCGGGCAGCCCCCCAAGCGCCTCAGCCACCGCCTTATTGGTGACGCTTAATGCCTCCGCGATAGTTTTACCCTTAACCATCTCCGTAACCATGGAGCTGGTTGAGATGGCCGCGCCGCAGCCGAAGGTTTTAAACTTGACATCGGTAATCTTTCCGTCTTCCACCTTGATGTAAAGCCTCATGATATCACCGCAGACGGGATTTCCGACGTTGCCGATGCCGTCGGCGTCCTTGATTTCTCCCACATTACGCGGATGCAAAAAATGGTCCATCACCTTTTCGCTGTATGGTTGTTCCATATTAAGGATTCACCAGCACTTTCTGGGGTTTTGTGGTTTTGCCGTAGTCTTTGGGCCTTGAAATAGGCTTCATTTTTTCCAGCTCTTTTCTTTTTTCCAGCTCCTGATAAATAAGGACCCAGGCGCAGTCTCTGTTTCTGTCTACTTCGCATTTTCCTTTTATTACTCCGCCGCAGGGGCCGTTGAGCAGCCCCTTGGGGCAGCGGGTAACCGGGCAGATACAGCCGGTTTGCGACAATACACATTCGCCGCAGTTAGAGCATACTTCATAGAAATTACCTTTTGGGTCCATCAGGGTGCCGAACATAGAATTTAAGGCCGGTTGTACCGACAGGCCGAAGCGGTCGCACTGTTTTACCGACTGCACCCCTAAGCCGCAGGATAAAACTAAAATGGCCTGCGATTCCTTTAGCGCGGACATGTTTTGGGCAAAGGCGGTTTTGGTCTGCGCGGCAATGCAGGGGGCGTTCGGGACCACCCAGCCGGTAACCTTTTTGCCCTGCGATTCCAGGTATTGCTTCATCTCCAGGACTTCCTTTTCGCCTCCGGTCTTGCAGGTAGTTGAGCACTCACCGCAGCCAATCAAAAAGACCTTGGCATGGCTTCCCAAGTTCCGGAGAATTTCTTCTAATGGTTTACGTTCGGTAACTATCATTTTTTCATCACCTCAATATATAATCTTAACACGTTTTAATAATGAACTCAAGGAAAATATAGCCTCATTTTCTATTTCCGGCGTAAATTTTCTAAACGCGCCTTTATCTTAGCTTCGTAGCCGATATCGGCGGGCTGGTAATATCTCGCCTGAGAAGGAAAAACCTGCCTGCTGGCAGGCAGGTACTCCTGTTTGACATGATGTCCGGGGAAGCTATGGGCGTCTTTTAAATGTTCCGGCACCTCTAAGAGGCGCCCATTTTCCACGTCCTCAGCTGCCTTTTCTATTCCAAGATACGCGGCGTTGGATTTGGGGGCGCAGGCCACATATACCGCGGTTTGGGCTAAAGGGATACGGCATTCCGGCAGGCCCACAAATTCAGAAATCTGTAAAGCCGCGTTAGCCAGCACCAGCGCTTGGGGGTCGGCGTTTCCCACGTCTTCCGCGGCGCAGATACAAATCCTGCGGGCGATAAAACGCGGGTCTTCTCCGGCGTAAAGCATTTTCGCGAGCCAATAAAGCGCGGCATCGGGGTCTGAGCCGCGCATACTTTTAATGAAAGCGGAGGCAGTATCATAGTGCGCGTCCTCATCGCGGTCATAGAGCACAATCTTTTTTTGAATAGATTCCTCAGCCACGGCCAAATCAAAATTTATAAAACCGGATTTATCTTTTGGAGTAGTTAATGCCCCGACCTCAAGGGCGGATAGCGCCCGGCGCGCGTCGCCGTCGCTGGTCTTACTCAAAAACTCTAAGGCGCCTTTTTGGAACTTTATTTTTAAGGAGCTCAGGCCCCGGGTTTTGTCTTTTATGGCATTATTTAAAATAACCATAATTTCATCCACGCTTAAAGGTTTTAACTCAAACACAAGGCTTCGGGAAAGCAAAGGCGCGAGTAACGCGAAAAAGGGGTTATGCACGGTCGCGCCGATTAAAATAACGTTTGCTTCCTCAACATCCGGCAGTAGGCAATCCTGCTGGGCTTTGTTGAAGCGATGAATCTCGTCTATAAAGAGGATGGTTTTCTTGCCGCTCAGATTTTTAAGCTGTTTGGCCCGCAGGATTACCTTGCGCAGTTCATCCACATTGGAGGTTGTGGCGTTTAGGGAGGCGAATTCGGCTTTTGTTACCGATGAGACGCAATAGGCGAGAGAGGTCTTGCCGCTTCCCGGCGGGCCGTATAAAATGAGCGAGGCCAGCCGGTCCGCCTCTATGGCCCGGCGCAGGAGTTTGCCGGGGGCGATAATGTGCCTTTGGCCCGTAAATTCATCCAATGTCTTAGGCCGCATCCGCGCCGCCAGAGGCAAGTCTTTAGAGGCCTGAGGAGATTTTTCTTCAAAAAGATCCATACGCGAAGGCATAAATTGACTGTTATCCCGCCTGGCAAGCTTGAGGCAAAAAAATCCCCGCGCATTGCCGTGGAACTGACTCTGTTTGAACCCTTTTTACAGGTGGGCGCCTCTCCTTAACAGCGAAGCCGTCAAGGAAGTTTGGGCTCCCGTTAAAATACTGTTGGTTCAACTTTTTTCAAGTCCTCACGGGCACGGCAGGGATAAAAGAGCAATCTCACTTTCCAGTGTAAAGTATAGCACTTCAGCCCCGTGAAATCAAGCAGATTTTTGTTATCTAACGCGCGCGCCCGCGCTTATAGAAGCCGCCTGAAGTATTTTCTCAAAAGAGGCGTTTACTTGCGCGTCCGTAAGTGTCTTTTCCGGCGAACGGAATTCCAGGGAAAGGGTGAGGGATTTTTTGCCCCTGCCGACAGCTTCAGAGCGGTAGGCATCCTTGAATCTTACTTCTTCCAAATATTCCGCCTGAGAGCCATTAATGGTATCTAAGATTGTTTGATAGGATACGGCTTCATCAACAATCAGGCTGACATCGCGCTCTACCGCGGGGTATTGGGGAAGCGGCTGATATTTATTTTGAAAACGCGCGTATGCCTTAAGCGTGTTGAGATTTATTTCTAATGCCGTAACCTCATCGCCGTCTATTTTAAAATCCAGGAGGATTTCTTTCGAGATTTGCCCGACTGACCCGATTTCCTTATCTTCTATAAATAGAGCCGCCGAGCGCCCCTTTTGAAAGAGCGGATTTTCGCTTTCACAAAATTTATAATTTTTAATGCCTAATCTTTGCATAAGAGATTCCAGGACGCCTTTTAGTTTCAACAGAGGGTATTTCCCGGCGATAATGCCCAGGGACATCCATTCTTCTGATTGGCTGAAACATTCCCCGATTTCAAAGAAAAGCCCGGGCCGGTTTCCCAATTCTAAATTGCGGGAAAGCGCCGGCAATAATCCCGGAAGAAGCCGCGGCCTTAAAATTTCCTGTTCGGCGCTTAAAGGATTTTCTAAAGAGGTATTATTTTCAAGGGATATCCCCGCCTTCCGCAGGGTGAGCCGGCTTAACAGGCTGTAGGTAATCGCTTCGCTAAAACCCATACCGGTTAAGAGCTCTCTTATTTTTTCCCGGATAAGCAATAGCCCGTCCTCGCTTATCCCTTGAGGCTTAATGGCCGGCAGGGTCAAGGGCACAGATTCATAACCGGAAATCCGGCAGAGCTCTTCCGCTAAATCTGTCTGGGATTTGATATCCTTGCGGAAATCCGGCACCCCTATTTTGAGAATATTCTTCTTCTGCTGCGCAACCGAAAACCCCAGAGATTTCAGAATAGATTTAGCTTCATTCGGTGCTAAATCTATTCCGATAAGCTTATTGGCTTTGTCTGTGTCCAGTAAAACGCTTTTTTTCGCCAGCTTATCCGAGCCGCATCTGTAGAACGCGCCGATTTCTCCGCCGGCATTTTCTATAATCAAAGACGCGGCAAGGCTTGAGGCATTGACAATATTCCCTTTATCCACCGACCTTTCAAAACGGTAAGAGGAATCGCTGGATAGGCCTAAGAGGCGGCCGCTCTTGCGTGTAACTATGGGCGAAAAATACGCGCCCTCTAAAAGGATATTGCGCGTTGACTCATTTACTTCACTGTCTTTGCCGCCCATAATCCCGGCGATAGCTATGGGGTTATGGGAGTCAGCGATAACCAAAACCTCAGGCGTTAATTTTCGCCTTATTCCGTCAATGGATAGGATTTCCTCCCCGTTTTTGGCAAAGCGTACCAATATCTTGCCGCCTTTGAGTTTATCCAAATCAAAGGCGTGCATTGGCTGGCCTGTGGTAAGCAAGACATAATTGGTGATATCTACGATGTTGTTGATTGGGCGCAGCCCGATTGCCAGGAGCCGCTTCATCATCCATTGCGGAGAAGGTTTTACTTTTACGTTCCTGATTACCCGCGCGGAATAAAAGGAGCAGGCTTTTGTATCTTGAATGTTTATCGCTAATTGTTCCTTGCCCTTTATCTTTTTTCCTTGATTACCCGAAACCCGAAACCCGGGACCCGGGAGCCGTTTTATTTCTTTCCCGCTAAGCGCCGCTATCTCACGGGCAATGCCTATTACCGAAAGCCAATCCGGGCGGTTGGAAGTGATTTCAATCTCAAAGACATAATCATCCTCCAGCTGTTCCTGCGAGGTAACCTCAAGGCCGGCCATGGTCAGCTTATCCGCCAGCTCTTGCGGCTTTATCCTAAGCTCTACAAAATCCTTTAACCAGTTATAGGTGAGTTTCATCTTATTAAAATTGTTTCAGAAACCGCAAATCATTCTCATAAAACAGGCGGATGTCATTGATACCGTATTTGAGCATTGCGATCCTGTCTACGCCCATGCCAAAGGCAATTCCGGCATAGCTGTCTTTAGGATAGCCCACATTGGCAAAGACATTAGGATGAATCATTCCGCAGCCCATAATCTCAAGCCAGCCCTTTCCGGAGCAGACGCTGCAGCGCCGCTCGCCCTGCCCTCCGCAAATTATGCAGGAGATATCTACTTCCGCGGAGGGCTCGGTAAACGGGAAAAAATGCGGGCGAAAGCGCGTCTTTATTTTTTCGCCAAACAATTTTTTCAAGAATACCGCCAGAATTCCCTTGAGGTCGGAAAACCTGACATTGTCATCAACCAGAAATCCCTCTACCTGATGAAACATAAACGAGTGTGAGGCGTCTGTCGCGTCCGGACGGTAGACTTTGCCCGGCACAATCACTGCCAGGGGCGGCTTATACGCTTTCATAACCCGGATTTGCACAGGAGAGGTGTGGCTTCTTAACAGTCTCCGGTCTCGGGCCTCCGGTCTCGGGTCTTCAAGATTAGACTGACGACCGGAGACAGGCGGCAGGGGATTCTTTAAATAAAACGTATCAAAGGCGTCTCGCGAAGGATGCTCAAGGGGAATATTCAGGCCGGTGAAATTATTGTATTCGGTTTCAACTTCAGGGCCTTCCGCAACCACAAAACCCATTTTGGTAAATATCGCGCAAATCTCGTTAATGGTTTGGGTAATCGGATGGGTTCGGCCTGATTCCGGAAGAATTCCCGGCAGGGTAAAATCAAAGCTCTCTG
>SCPY01000268.1 GCA_004299495.1 bacterium
GTTTTAATCGTCTATGCCACAGCCGGAGCGGGCCACAAAAAAGCCGCCCAGGCGCTTGAGAGCTATCTTCAAAATACCCGCCCGGAATTATCTTCAAAGGCCATAGACATATTAGATTACACTCCGAAGTTCTTTAGGGCATTATATTCAGAAGGTTACACCTTTCTTATCAGCAGGCTTCCCTGGCTGTGGTTTATCCTCTACCGCGTATCATACCTATTATCAAATAATCCCATTTTTGCCTGTATAGATTATATAACCAGCCAGCCCTTTATCCGCCTATTAAAGAGAGAGAAATACGACATCGTAATTTCAACGCATTTTCTGGTAAATAGCGCGATTTCCGTGTATAAAAATAAGAATCCCGAAATCAATTTACGTCTTATATCCATTATAACTGATTATAACCTGCACCCGATATGGATAAGCGAAGCCGTTAGCGCTTATATTACTTCTTGCGGCTATGTAAAGGATGAATTGATAAAAAGAGGGGTTGATGAGGCAAAAATTAAAGATTTTGGCATACCCGCGCACCCAAAGTTTTACGCGAGCTTAGACAGAGGAGCTATTGCTTTGAAATTAGGGGTAGATCAGTCACGATTTACCGCCTTGATTATGACCGGAGCTTTTGGTATTGGCCCGATTGAGAAGATAGTGGAATCTCTGGCCGGCAAGATGCAGTTATTAGTGGTTTGCGGCAGGAATAGGGGGCTTTATAGCCGGCTTTCGTCAGCAAATTTAAAAGGGGTTAAGGTGTATCCTCTTGTAGAAAATGTGGAGGAGTTGATGTCGGTTTCTGATGCCATCTTGACTAAGGCGGGCGGCTTAAGCATAACCGAGAGTTTAATCAAGGGCCTTCCGATGATTTTTTTCTCCAATATCCCTGGCCTTGAAACCGCCAATGCCAGGGTAATCTCCGGATGCGGGGCAGGTTTTATTGCTGATGCAATAAGTGATATTAAGCGCGCCATACTCTCCTTAGAGAGCGACCGCTCTCTATATGAAAAAACCCGCCTTAACATAAATAAAATCAAGCACATAGATACTCTGGATAGGCTTTCTGAATTTTTGCTTGCCTTATCCTGAAACCCTGCTATAGTATTACGTTAATGGAATTCGGCATAAAGATATGCGGAGTTTGGCTGGGAATATTCGCGCGGATGATGATGCCTTTCCTGCGCAAGTCATATAAGGGCAAGCCGGCAAAATTCAATCTTAAATATCTGCGCATCACCTTCACCTCGCTTATCTTAAGCACAATCTTTACCATTCTTATCTTTCCAAAATTAGAAATATCACCCGATGAAATCCTTAATTTAGAATCCGGATTTAAGCTATTTAGCCTTGCTTTTGGTTTTGGTTTTGGATTTAACTCGCTTATTATTGAGTTCAGCCAGTGGTTTAAAAAGAATGAGCTGCAAAAAACCCAAGCTTCCAAATGAGCGGGATGTCTTAAGGGTAAAAGAAAAATACGAGAATCATCTGCTATCCCTGGCCAATGTGGTTGGGGTGGGCATAGGGTATAAGACGATACAAAATGTAATCACAAACCGGCTCTGCATAAAAGTCTACGTAGAAAACAAGATCCCCCTGGTAAGGCTTGCCAAAGCGCAAAGGATCCCCGGAAAATTCAATAACGTAGAAACAGATGTAGAGGAAACAGGAAAGCTAAAGGCTTAAAACTATGACGACAAAAAAGAATACCATCGCGTTAATCGCTCAAGGATTAAAGAGTAATGAAGGCCGGCTTTTAGAAATAGCCAATGTCGTCGGCGTAGGCGCCGGAGAGAAAATAAAAGGAGGCCTTCCCCTCGGGCGTCTTTGCGTGAAGGTATATGTAGAGAAGAAATATCCGCAAGCCAAACTCTCCAGAAAAGATATCATCCCGCAGAGCATATCGGCAATAGAAACTGACGTAGAAGAGGTGGGCAAAATTGTGGCTTTAGGCTTTACCGGAAGATACAGGCCCGCCTTAGGCGGATCATCGATTGGCCACTATAAGATCACTGCCGGCACCTTTGGTTGTTTGGTAAAGAATAATGCTACCGGTAAAACTCTTATTTTGAGCAATAACCACGTTTTGGCGAACTCTAATAACGCGAAAATAGGAGATGCGATTTTACAGCCCGGGCCCTACGACGGAGGCAGGAAGAATAAAAATCTTATCGGTTATCTGGAGAGATGGCAGGAGATTAAGTTTAACAAAGAAGCAAACTTTGTTGATGCGGCCTTAGCCAGGCCAAAGGACGCCAAATCGGTACAGCCGCAGATTTTGGAAATCGGCATCCCGAAGGGAGCCGCGAAGGCAAAATTGGGAATGCTTATCCAGAAGTCAGGGCGCACCACCGGGCATACCATCGGAAAGATAAAAGACATCAGCGCCACCGTAAAGGTCAATTATGATGACAGCGTAGCGATCTTCAGGAACCAAATACTCACCTCTAATATCTCTCAGGGCGGCGACTCTGGCTCATTGGTCCTGGATATGAAAGCCAAGGCTGTAGGGCTTCTCTTTGCCGGTTCCGAAGTAGTAACCATCGTAAATCCCATCTCGGAAGTCCTTAAAGCGCTGGATATTGACCTGTTTTATCCAAAACCCGCCAGCAGCTCTAAATTTCAGCCAAATAAGCTTGACAGGCTTCATAAATAGCTATAACCCCTTATGTTACAAGGTGTTTGCTCTTAATTTCGCTCATAATATTCCTTGATTTTATGGTCTTTGTGTGCTATTATCTGTCCTCATATGCATACAAAGGCCATAGTCACTATTGACACAGAGCCGGATAATCAGTGGGATCCGTATTTAAGGAAAAATCTTGCCTTCCGGAACATAGACGCAATAGATAAACTGCAAAGGATTTTTGACCGGTTTAGCCTAAAACCCACCTATTTTGTTTCTTATTCCGTAGCTAATTGCCCGGCAGTAAGCCTGCTTAAGGATATAAAAAAATCCGCAAGGTGCGAGATAGGGGCGCACCTGCACGCATGGGAGACCCCACCGTTTCAGCCGGCTCTTAAAGGAGACGGTTCCTACCTGCACCAGTATTCATTTAAAATACAGGAAGAAAAATTTAAGAGCCTGGATTCTTTACTCTGCGATACTTTTAAGGATAAGCCGGTATCTTACAGAGGCGGCCGTTATTCCTTTGACGCAAATGCGGTTACCCTGCTTTCAAAATACGGATACTGTGTTGATTCGTCCGTTACTCCCGGGGTTTCCTGGGAGAAGGACGGAGGCATAAACTTTAAAGATGCGCGCAGGGACGATTACCTTCTTCAGCAGGAGGATAAATGGCTGCTTGAGGTGCCTGTCACAGTAAGGATAAGGACAAAATTTAGGAAAGTGTCTGATTTTTTTTATTTTAACTCTCCATCCTGGATGCACGCGCAGGGTTTTCTAAGAAGACTTGCCGGTTTTAGGATAATCTGGCTTGACCCTTCTTTTAATGAATATGAGGATATGAGGTTTATTTGCGATACCCTGCTTGCGCAAGGCTCAAGGTACCTTAATATAATGTTCCATTCATCCGTTATCATACCCGGCGGCAGCCCCTACACACCGGATCAAAAGAGCACGGACTTATTTTTTGAAAGGCTTGAAAGGCTCCTTGATTACCTCCTAAAGGAAAGGAAACTGGAGGGCCTTACCCTTAAAGAATATTCAGACTATAGACAGGCAGGCGATAATGCCGGCTGACATAATCAGGGCTTCGCGCAGCCAAAACAACATTAGGCTTTTTGAGGAATTGCAATCTTGCGGCCTGATTGATTATTCTTCCGGAGGCTACGCAAGGTGGCGCTGGCAGTATCTGGAAAACCCATTATCTAGCGGCGAGCCGGCTGAATGGATTTACAAGGTTGAGGGTAAAAATGCCGGACATCTCGGGGCAATACCGGTGCGGCTTAAGGCAGGTGGCAGGGAGCTGAATGCCGGATGGGCAGTGGACCTGGCAACGCTGCCTGAATACAGAAAAAAAGGAATAGGGATGGCCCTTGTTGAAGAGGCGTCAAAAAATTTTGATATTTTTTTAGCTGTCGGCCAGACCGATATGTCCTTCAATATGTTTAAGAAGGCAGGCTGGTCTTTTTTAGGCTCCCTGGATTATTATTTGCGCGTCAGCGATGCAGGCGTATTATTAAATCCTTTCTTTGCGGCTTTTAACTTTTTTAACAGGCCTAAGCCGGGCAGGGATATGTCGGTGCGCAGGATAGATGCGTTTGATGAAAATGCGGATATCCTCTGGAAGGAGATAGTGGCCGGTTACAAGGCAATAGTCAGGAGGGATAGCGTTTATCTTAACTGGAGATACTGCCGTCAGCCGGATATTGAATATGTTAAATTTTGCGCCGAGCGCGGGGGAATGGTGCGCGGCTATATTATCCTTCGTTGTTTAAAGAAGGGCGGGCTGAAGCCGGAAGGTATTATTGTCGATATCATTGCCCTGCCACAGGAGAGGTTCGTCATTGAAACGCTTTTGAGCGCGGCATTGGAATATTTTAAAAAAGAAGGTTGCGCTTTAGTGCGCTGCCATTTTAGCGGCGCGGGTTTTAACAGTATCCTTAGGCGCTGCGGGTTTATCGCAAGGAAACCTTTTTTACGTTTCTCGATAAGCGCGCGCCGCGGCGTGCACGTTGAAGAAAACCTGGAGGACTGGTTCTTAAGCGCCGGAGATAGTGATATAAATAGGTAACTTACGCCTCGCAGTGGAAATAGGCGTTTAAGTATTGCTTGACTTTGTGACAGGCGGCGTTAAGATGTGTTCAGAGGATGAACAGATGAACGGGAAAAATCAGGTTTTGGAATCGGAAGATGCGCTGCGCATAATAAAAGAGGTGGAGTCTGACCCCAAGATAACCCAGCGCTTGCTTGCCAGGAAGCTTGAGATAAGCCTGGGAAAGGTGAATTTTTTTCTCAATGCCCTGATAGATAAAGGCATAATAGAGGCGAAGAATTTCAAGAATTCCAAAAATAAGCTCGGGTATATGTACCTGCTTACTTCTGACGGTATAAGGATTAAGCTCAAGCTCATCCATAAATTCCTTGCCTGGAAGGAGTTGGAATACAGGAAGCTTGAGGATGAGATAAGCAGCTTAAAAAAAGAACGGTTGGTAGGGACATGAAAGGAATACTGCTTGCCTGCGGCAAGGCGACAAGGCTTACCCGGCAGCAAAATGGGTGTGTAAACAGCTGCGCTTAAATCCTTCATACATGGCGAAGATAAAAGAAGTCCGGGATTTTTCCTATCCCCTGTATAACCGCATATTAACCTTGAAATTACCTGAGGTTTTATTCAAGGAATTTTTTAAGTTGTTTTTATTTACTTCCGACAGGCAGAAGAAAAGGTTATTTACAGAAAGGCTGGGTTTTTTGCCGGCGCTTTCAGCTGATAAAGCCAAAGCGCGATGGGTCTGGGTGCACGCCAATGCCATCGGAGAAGTATCTGCTTTGCGCGAACTCATCCGGGTAATCAGGCAAAAATATCCTGACGCGCGCGTCCTGCTTACCAGCGCAAACCTTTCCGCGGATGAGAAGGCGAGGCAGATGAATATCTTTGATGTCGTAGCCTTTTTTCCTTATGACCTTAATTTTGCGCTAAAAAGGTTTATCGGGCATTTTAGGGTTGTGGCCGTGATTATCACGG
>SCPY01000001.1 GCA_004299495.1 bacterium
ATCATTGGGCTCAACATTCGCGTCAAGCAGGAGCAATGGTATGGCGTAATCCCGCCTATAGCTGTACACATAATATTTCCACAGCCGCAGATATATGTCTTCGGACTGCAGAGAAAGCTTAACCCTGTTTTTCAAAGGGATAAGCCCGGGATAAGTTGATAAATCCCAATGTATCTTCTCCGGCATCTGTCCGTATTTAAACCAGAATTTCTGCCTGAAATATCCGGTATTCCAGAGCATCCCCACCCCCAGGCAGGGAAGCTTATAATCCGCCATGGTCTTTAAGGTATCTCCCGCGAGCACGCCCAGCCCCCCGCTATAGATAGGCAGGTCTATGATATTGTTCACATCAAGGGTAAAGAAGTAATCCGCCAACCTGAAGTTTGAAAATACCTCCTGCTCCTGGTTCTTGTTGTTGACGCTTAATGGCCGGACGGATGAAAACTTATTATAGAAACTCGTGGCCAGGCCGTATTCCATGGAGAAATAGGCAATAGCCTTCTCTGAAGCCGCGCGCAGGCGCTTCTCCGCCTCAACGATACCGGAAAGCGGCATACCAAAATATTTATCTCCCGCAATATCTTTATGATAAATAGTATCGTAATTTTCAACATCTACCAACGATAAAAACTCAGAGACCAATTTGTCGCCCTGCATAAACACTCCTTAAAATTAGAAAACGGTTATATGATTACTATTTCCCTTCTTGCCGGAGGTACATGAAAAAAAGATTATACCACTATTTAGGGAAATATAAAGGATGGAATTAATATCGCTTCTATATCGCTTTTATACGTAAAGGCGATACGCGCTTCTCTCATTATAGATAGCGCAGTATCCTTTTTAAGATTTTATCCGCGGCTGCCCTGTCGCTGGTGATAGCCCCCACTCTTACCTCAAGCTTTGAGCTTTTCTCGGCAACCTGGCGAATATCCACCCAAAATGTCCTGCCGTCCGTATAATCACCGATAATCTGGGCCAGATCCTCTTTTACGGTCTCTTTGGTTATATTCAACCTGAGTGATTTTAAGGCGTCTTTTGCCGCTCTTGTAGTTCTATCCAAAGAGGCATTGACTTCGTGGGTCAATTTACCGGAAAGCCATACCGCGGTTCCCGCTCCGCCTGCCGCTCCCGCCAAAAGAAAAATACAACCGGAGGTGTTAAACAAAACAAAACCCGACAGAATCAACCCTAAAATTTTTTTAGGCATATACATCGCTCCTTTCTTTCTCTATTTTAACACTTTTAAAATGCTTCCTCAACCAATTTTACTTTTTTTTAATTTTTTCAAGGCGCATAATACAGAAAGGCGGCCCTGAGAAAGAGTTTTTCCCTTGACAAAGCGTTTTTTCAAGGTATCATTTAATCTGGTAGCAGAAAAGGCGTGATCACAAAGCTAATCCATAATAGGAGGTGGCTATGGAAACAAAAGTGGTAACAGCTATAGCGGCAGGCACAGCGGAACAGGCGGCGGCGGAATTAAGCTCCGAGGTCAAGAAGAAAATGACTGAAGGGGCCCCCGGCCTAATCCTGGTGTTTGCTTCTACGCAACAACCTCTGGAAACCTTGATGCCTCGCTTTGTAAAAGAATTTCCCCAGACGCTTATTATGGGCTGCTCTACCGCCGGAGAGTTCACCGAAAAAGGCGACCGAAAGGGCTCCTGCGCCATATATGCCGTAAGCGGAGATTTTAAAGTATACGGGGGCATGGCAAAAGGAATAAAAAGCGACCTGGCCACCACCCTCCAAAAATTAGTTGACGAACTTCCCCGGGAAGTAAGCGATTATCCTCATCGCACCGGGATTGTCTTATTGGACCCTCTCTCCGGAGCCTGCGAAGACATAAGCCTCCTGCTTTCAAACCTGATGGGCTGGGATGTGCGCTTGGCCGGAGGCGCCGCGGGGGATGACCTAAAGATGAAAGAAACAAAAGTAGCCCTGGGCGCCAAGGTAAGCTCAAACGCCGTAGCCCTCGGGCTTATCTTTTCCAAGAAACCGCTGGGCGTAGGGGTGGCGCATGGCCACGAGCCGCTCTCAAAGCCGATGGAAATAACCAAGGCTGAAGGCAACATCGTTAAGGAAATTGGCGGGCGGCCTGCATGGGAGGTATGGAAAGAAATAACCCGTGAAGATAATCGCAAGCAGGGCTTTAAAGACGTCAGCGAATTAACCACTGCCGATGAAATCGGGGCTTTCCTGCTTCGCTATGAAGCGGGAATTCCTACCCTCACCCAAACCTACAAAGTACGCGCGCCATTAGCTATTAAGCCGGACGGCTCAATCATCTTTGCCTGCGGCATATCCCAAGGCTCCTACATCAGGATTATGCATAGCGCCGCCGCGAAGCAGATTGAGAGCGCCCGTCTCTCCGCGAGCAAGGCATTACAGCAGAACGGCGGAAGCAAAGTGGCGGGAGCGGTGGTTTTTGACTGCATCTGCCGCAACCTTATCCTCAAGAATCAATTCGCGCAGGCCCTGAAAGCAATCAGAGACGAATTGGGCGGGGTACCGATTGCCGGATTTGAGACCTACGGCGAGATTGCCATGGACGCGGGGGATATGTCCGGATTTCACAATACCACCACGGTAGTGCTTACCTTTCCTCAATAGCAAAAGCGGCATTATGCTTGAAAAAATAATTTGGGGCAAAACAAGCTCTTAAATATTTTTTCTTCGGTCCAGGCCGCGGTAATTATTCTGTTACTGATAATTACAGTATCCGGGCTCGGTACTTTCTTACCCGCATTTGACACATATCATTCCTGGTGGTTTATCCTTCTTCTGTCTTTATTCTGGGCCAACCTCCTGCTCTGCACCTTAAAACGTTTAAAACTTTGGCGCACCAAATTCTCCTCAGGGCTTACCCATATCGGGCTCCTGGTGATTCTGTCCGGAAGCCTCGTAACCTGCATTTTCGGAGAACAGGGTTTCCTGATTGTCTATAAAGGCCACACGCAGGACACTTTTATAAAGAAAGACCGCCAACTGAAGGAGCTGGGTTTCAAAATATATCTTGATGATTTCATAATTGAGTGGCATAATCCTAAAAGCTCCGATACGTCAACACAAACAGTAAAAAATTATAAAAGTAAAATAACCGTACTTGAACATGGCCGGGAAGCGTTTA